>CALINZ010000294.1 GCA_938045085.1 uncultured Collinsella sp.
GCACGAGCCGGAGAGCACTTAATGTGCTCTCCGTGCGAGCAGGACTGTCCGAGCAGGCGACTTCGCATGCCGCCGGGCAGCCGGGGCCGACGCGGGGTTCAAAGGTTTTCAAAAAAGCGGTCGGCGCGCAGTGCGCCGACCGCCGATATATGGGGTCTGATATTTTCTAACAGTTAGGGCCTCTTACTCGTCAAGGAGATCTTCCGGCATGTCGTTGCCGTCGCCTAGATCGACAGGGGTTTCTTCGGAAGCAGAGCCGTTTTCTGTGGCTTCGCCTTCGAGCCTCTCTTTGGCGGCCGTCATGCGGGCCACGGCGCAGATGCGGTCGTTGTCGTCGACGGTCATCATCTTGACGCCCTGGGTGGCGCGGCCGGTCTGACTGATCTCGTCGGTCTTGACGCGAATGACCGTCGCACCCTCCGTCACGATGAACAGCTCGTGCTGCGGGCCCACCGTCTTCATGGCCGCGAGGTTACCCTTACGTTCGGTCATTTGAATGGTGTAGACGCCCTGGCCGCCGCGATTCTGCTCCGGGTAGTCCGCGACCGGCGTGCGCTTGCCGTAGCCGCGCTCGGTGATGACGAATAGATCGCCGTTGCCGTTAGTGACTTCCATGCCCAGAACGCTCACGCCGTCCTTCAGACCGATACCGCGAACGCCGCTGGTATCGCGGCCGGTGGCGCGCACCTGCTCCTCGGAGAACATGATCGCCTTGCCCGCGGTGGTGGCCAGGATAATCTTGTCGCCCTCGCGCACGCGGCGCACGTTCAGCAGCGCGTCGTCGTCACGCAGGTTGATAGCGATCAGGCCGTCGCGACGGCTGCGGTCATATGCGCTCATCACGGTCTTTTTGACCATGCCGCTCTTGGTGGCAAACATCAGGTACTCGTCGGCCGGGAACTCGCGGCAGCTGATGACGCTCGCGATCTTCTCGCCTTCCTCGAAGGGCAGCAGGTTGACGATCGCGGTACCGCGCGCCTGGCGCGTACCCACCGGCAGCTCGTGCACCTTCAGGCGATAGACCTTGCCCTTGCTCGAGAAGAACAGCACGTACTCGTGCGTGGACGCGATGAACATCTCATCGATAACGTCGTCCTCTTTGAGGTTGACGCCCGACACGCCCTTGCCGCCGCGCTTCTGGGCACGGTAGGCAGCCACCGGGATACGCTTAACGTAGCCGGTGTGGGTGATGGTCACGACCATGTCCTCGTCGGCGATGAGGTCCTCGACATCCAGGTCCTTCTCGACATGGCTGATCTCGGTGCGGCGTTTGTCGCCGAACTTCTTCGAGATCTCGCGCATCTCCTCCTTGATGACGCCCAGGATCTTCTCCTCATGCGCCAGCAGGTCCTCGTAGTAGGCGATGGCGCGGCGCAGGCCGTCCAACTCTTCCTGGATCTTGTCGCGCTCCAGACCGGTCAGGCGACGCAGCTTCATCTCGAGGATGGCCGTGGTTTGCTCGGGCGTAAATCCAAAGCGCTCAATCAGGCGGCCGCTGGCCTCGGAGTCGGTCTGCGAGGAGCGGATAATGCTGATGACCTCGTCGATATGGTCGAGAGCCATCAAGTAGCCCTCGAGGATATGGGCGCGCGCCTGGGCCTTCTTGAGGTCAAAGCGGGTGCGACGGGTGACAACGTCGACCTGGTGGTCGATGTAGTGCTGCAGCATCTCGCGCAGGCTCAGGCATTTGGGAACGCCGTTGACGAGCGCCAGGTTGTTGGCGCCAAAGGTCGTCTGCAGTGAGGTGTACTTATACAGGTTGTTGAGCACGACCTGCGGAATGACGCCCTTCTTGAGCTCGATGACCAGACGGATGCCCTTCTGGTTGGACTCGTCGCGCATGTCCGAGATGCCCTCGATGCGCTTGTCGTTTACGAGCTGGGCGATCTTCTCCTGCAGGGTGCCCTTGTTGACCATGTAGGGAATCTCGGTAAAGACCAGACGACTGCGGCCGGTCTTGGTGGATTCCACATGGGCCTTGGCACGCACGGTAATGGAGCCGCGGCCGGTCTCATAGCTCTGCCTAATGCCGGCGCTGCCCATGATGATGGCACCGGTGGGGAAGTCCGGACCGGGCATGATCTGCATAAGCTCGTCGACGGTAGCATCGGGATTGTCGATCAGGTAGCAGGTTGCCTCAATCGCCTCGGTGAGGTTATGCGGGGCGATATTGGTGGCCATGCCGACAGCGATGCCCTGGCTGCCGTTGACCAGCAGGTTGGGGAAGCGCGCGGGCAGTGCCACGGGCTCGGCGAGCGACTCGTCGTAGTTGGGCTGCCAGTCGACGGTATCCTTTTGCAAGTCGCGCAGCAGCTCCATGGCAGGCTTTGCCAGACGGCTCTCGGTATAGCGCATTGCCGCCGCGCCGTCGCCATCGATGTTGCCGAAGTTGCCGTGGCCATCGATGAGCGGTGTGCGCATGGAGAACCACTGCGCCAGACGAACCATGGCCTCGTAGACTGCGGAGTCACCGTGCGGATGGTACTTGCCGATAACTTCGCCGACCGTCCAGGCCGACTTCTTATGCGGGCGGTTGGGGTAGATGCCGCTCTCGTTCATGGCGTACAGGATGCGGCGGTGCACCGGCTTTAGGCCGTCGCGCACGTCCGGCAGGGCGCGCGCCGTGATGACCGACATCGAGTACTCGATGAACGACTGCTTCATCTCGCGGCCGAACTCCGAAATCTGGAGCTGGCCACCGTTGATATCCTCGCCGGCTGAGGCGCCACGATCGACCGCGCCGAAGCTCTCCTCGAGCTCGGCGTCGTCATCCTCTTCCTCTTCATCCTCGGCGTCGGGGTTATAGGAATCCGGATTGCCGTCCTCGCCCTGCTCAGCGCGGGCGAGCAGGCGCTTCAGATCATCGGGCATACCGGCGTCGCCGGCCTCGTCCATACCCTCGTTGTTGTTGATATCGTCTGCCACGTTACCTCCTCTTAAGCGTCAAGGAATCGTGCATCATGCGCGTGTTTTTCAATGTACTCGCGGCGATAGCCGACCTCGGAACCCATGAGCTCACGCACGGCGCGGTCCGCCACCACGGCGTCCTCAATCGACACGCGCTGCAAAATGCGGGTCTTGGGGTCCATCGTCGTCGAGGCAAGCTGCTTGGGGTCCATCTCGCCCAGGCCCTTGTAGCGCTGGACGGTATAGCCTTTGCGCTTCTTGGTAATCTTGCCGTCCTTGGCCTTGCCGTCCTCGTCGTTGTCGTCGGGGTTCAGGCCCAGGCTCTGAATGGTGTCGCGCAGAATCTCGTCTTCGGGCTGGCGGCCGTTGGGATACACGTAATGGATCTTGTTGCGCACCTTGATGCCAAAGATGGGCGGGCAGGCAACATAGACATAGCCGGCATCGATCAGCGGGCGCATGTACTTGTAGAAGAACGTCAGCAGCAGGATGCGGATATGCGCGCCGTCGACGTCTGCATCGGTCATGATGATGATCTTGTGGTAGCGCGCCTTGGTGATATCAAAGTCGCCGCCGTCGCCGGCGCTCGTCGTGACGCCGCAGCCGATCGCGGTGATCAGCGACTGGATGGTGTCGCTCGAGAATGCGCGGTGGTCGCCCACGCGCTCGACGTTCAGAATCTTGCCGCGCAGGGGCAGAATCGCCTGGATGTCTCGGCGACGGCCGTCCTTGGCCGAACCGCCTGCCGAGTCGCCCTCTACGATAAAGAGCTCGGTCAGCTCGGCATCGCGCACCGAGCAGTCGGCGAGCTTGCCGGGCAGCGAAGCCGTCTCGAGCAGACTCTTGCGGCGGGTCGCCTCGCGCGCCTTGCGGGCGGCGTTGCGGGCCTTGCAGGCCTGCTGGGCCTTCTTGACGATCTCGCGGGCGGGCTTGGGGTGCTCCTCCAGATAATCGGTCAGCCCATCGGTCACGATCTTGAGCGTGAGCGCGCGCATGTAGGAGCTGCCGAGCTTTGCCTTGGTCTGACCCTCAAACTGCGGGTCGGGCAGCTTGACCGAGATGACGGCCGAAAGGCCCTCGCGCACGTCATCGCCGCTCAGGTTGGCGTCCTTCTCCTTGAGCAGGTTCTGCTTGCGGGCGTAATCGTTGATCACGCGGGTGAGGGCGGTGCGGAAACCCTCGAGATGCATGCCGCCCTCGGGGGTGTAGATGTCGTTGGCAAACGACATGACGTTCTCGCCATAGCCGGCATTCCACTGCAGGGACACCTCGACCTCGCCCATCTTGGTCACGGGCGCATCCGGATCCGATTTGCCCTCGATGTAGATGGGCTCCTTAAAGGCCTCGGGGACCTCCTTGCCGTCGTTGAGGAACTTGACGAAGTCGATAATGCCGCCCTCGTAGCAGAACTCCTCCACGTGGGGAGTCGCCTCGCGCTCGTCGGTCAGCACGATCTTTAGATTCTTATTGAGGAACGCCGTCTCTTGCAGACGGTTGTGCAACGTATCGAAATCGTAGACACAGGTCTCGAAAATCTCGTCGTCGGGCCAGAAGGTGACGGTGGTACCCGTCGAATCCGAGGTGCCCACGACCTCCATCTTCTTGACGGTCTTGCCGCGCGAGAACTCCATCTCGTAGACGCTGCCATCACGGCGTACCTGCACGACCACGCGCTTGGACAGCGCGTTGACGACGGAGATGCCCACGCCATGCAGGCCGCCCGAGACCTTGTAGGCCGAGTTATCGAACTTACCGCCGGCGTGCAGGATCGTCATAACGACCTCGAGCGTCGGGATCTTTTTGATGGGATGCTCGTCGACGGGGATGCCTCGCCCGTTGTCGACGACCGTGATGGAGTTGTCGGCGTGGACCGTCACCTGAATCTCGGTGCAGAAACCGGCCATGGCCTCGTCAACGGAGTTGTCAACGATCTCCCACACCAGGTGATGCAGGCCGCTGGCGCTCGTCGAGCCGATGTACATGCCCGGGCGCTTACGAACGGCCTCGAGACCTTCGAGAATCTTAATCTCGCCGCCATCGTAATCGTTTTCGTTTGCCACACGTCCTCCTTCAGCTAAGAAAATGTGTACAGCCTTACTAGTTTATCGTAAAAAAATACCCTCGGGAGCGAGGGTATTTGGCTCTACAAGGCCACCAGATGCGATTTAAGGCTCTTTCTTGCTTTGCACGCCCTTGGCCCACTCGGCACTGGCTCTCATGGCATTCTCGAGGGCCTCGCGCAGTTTTTGATCTTCGATGGGCGCCACTTGGCGCTCAATCTCGCCGCGTTCGTCTTCACTGAGATCGGCGTGCGGGGCCGGCGGGCGCTCGGCCACGGCTGGGCGCAGGCGCTCCTTGGCAGCCGGCGGCGTGTGACCGGGCGCAGTCGTTTTGAACACTAGGCCATCCACATGCGCCCCGGCCCGCTCCATGCGCGCCCGGATGATCTCGCGCAGCAGCGTCATCTCCTGCGTCCACGAGGGCGAATCGAGATACACCAGCAGCTCATTGGACTCGGGCAGGTAGCGCAGGCCCGTCACGTGGCGTCCCTCGCGCGTGCCCGAGCACACCGCATTCCAGGCACGATAGACCGCGCGCGACTCCTCGGCAGCCTCCATTTGCGCACGGCGCTCAGGCGATGCAGCCGCCAGGATGCGCTGGCGTTCCGCATTCAAAAAGCCGCTGAAGGCGACCGTTTCGTGCTCGCGTTCGTAATTAGCACGCCTCACCCATGCTCACCACCTTGGCTCGATCAAGCAAGTCATCAGTAAAGTACCCCAGGTTGGTGGTGGTTATGACCGTCTGGATGTCATCGCCGATCAATTGCAGAAAAGCACCGCGTCGCCCGCCATCGAGCTCGCTCATCACATCGTCCAACAGCAGCAGGGGTGCGGTGCCCAGAATGTCACGGGCGACGGCCACCTCGGCCACCTTCCAAGCCAGCACCAGCGTACGCTGCTGCCCTTGGCTGGCAAACGAACGGGCAGATCGACCCGCCACGGTAAACTCAATCTCGTCGCGATGCGGGCCCACGAGCGTCACGCCGCGGCGCATCTCCTCGTCGGCACGCTCATCGAGGGCCGCGAGCATATGCTCGTACGCCCAACCTTTCAGTTCCTCGCGCCCTTCGGTTTGAGGTAAATCCCCCAGCGTGGATACATAGGACACGCCCGCGTCCTCGCCGGACGCCACCTGCCCATACGCGGCGCGCACATGGCCCGCCAGCCGGTCGAGCAGGGCCAAACGATGCACGAGCAGGGCGGATCCGGCCCGGGCGATAGAGTCATTCCACGCACCGAGCATCTCGCGGCAGCACCAGGTCTCCTTGAGCAGGGCGTTGCGCTGCGTCACGCAACGCCCGTAGGTGCTCGCCAGGTCGGCATAACGGGCGCTCAGCTGTACGCCAAAGTCGTCGAGGGCGGCGCGGCGCACGCTGGCACCGCGCTTGACCATATCCAGATGATCGGGGCAAAACAGCACACTCGGCAAAACCCCGCGCACGCCGGCGGACGAACACCTCTTGCCGTTACGGCTAAACGAACGCTTGCCGTCCTCCACGCCCATCCCCATATCGAGCACGCGACCATCGCCCTCGAGCCTCAACTCGAGCCTGCACGAGCCCGTGCCGTCGTGCACGAGCTCGGCAGCTGTGGGATGCCTAAACGAGGTGCCACTCGTCAAAAGCTGCAGCGCCTCTATGAGGTTGGTCTTTCCCGCCGCGTTGGGCCCCGCAAGCACCGTCACGCCTTCGTCCAGGTCAAGACGGTAGCTATCGAAACTGCGGTAGCGCGCGACGGAAAGGTTGCGGGCAAACACGGTCATGGCGCAGCGCTAGATGCGAACCGGCATAACCAGGTACAGGTAGTTGATCTTGTCGTAGGACTTAAAGATACCCGCCTGCGAGTAGCTCTTGAGCTCCAGCGTGATCTCCTTCTCCTTGGACAGGGCATTGAGGCAGCCAAAGATGTAGTGGTAGTTAAAGGCGATGGTGCCCGACTCGCCCTCGGCCTCGACATCGATTGTCTCCTGTGCCAGATCCTGGTCATTGGAGATGGAGGACAGGCCCATCTGACCGTTCTCGACATCGATCTCGAACTTGACGGCGGGGTTCGCGCTCGCGATGACCGCCACGCGCTTAAGGGCGGCATTAAAAGCCGCCACGTCGATCTTGACGCTCGTCACGCATGAATCGGGGATGAGCTGCTTGTAGTTGGGGTACACGCCCTCGATACGGCGCGACACGTAGGTGGTGTTGCCGGCCTCGAAGACAACCTGGGTGTCGGTGGCGCCGATCATGATGGTCGCCTGGCTGGCCATGATGCTCAGGGCGTCGTTGAAGGCGTCGGCCGGAACGTTGAGCTCAAAAGAGCCCTCGAGCGTCGAGGTCTCGACCTGGGTGTCGCATACGGCCAGGCGGAAGGAGTCGGTTGCCACCAGGCGCACGGTGTTGTTCTCGACCTTCATGTGCACGCCTCCCAGGATGGGACGGGCCTTATCGGTCGAAGTGACACGCCACACGCGGCCGACCATCTCGGACAGGATGTCGGTCGGGAGCTCCACCGCACTCTCGATGGCATAGGCCGGGAACTCGGGGAAATCGTTGGCATCGAGCGTGTTGAGGCGGAAGGAACTCTTCTCGCATCCAATCAGCACCTGACGCTCCGAGAGCTCAAAGGTAACCGGAGCGTCGGGAAGGGTCTTCGTAATGTTCGAGAGCATCTTGCAGGGAATCACCATCTCGCCCCCTTCTTCGACATGCGCGGCAATGCGATGACGAATCGAGATGGTGTAGTTAGAAGTTTGGAATTCCAAGATGCCGTCCTGCGCCTTAACGAGCACGCCCGACAGGATGGGAAGGGTAGATGCCGAAGCGACGCCTTTCATAACGACGCCGATGGCTTGCGTGAGCGAGCTTTGGCTGACGGTGAACTTCATCTTTTAATACCTTTCTATAGATATAAATATCTTAATAATAGTAATAGCACTGACGAAACTGTTGATTACTCCCAAAAGCGCTGGTCAACCCCAAAAAGAGAATCGACAGCATCCTGTGCGCAACCGACCGTGTTTTCCACGTTCAAAACCTGCGGAAAACTTTTCGTCGCCTTGGGGTGAGTTTTAGACACGTTATGCCCGGCGTTTCGACAAGTTTTCAACAGGTGTCTCTATTTCCCTACGAACGCAGTGTAATTTTATCTCGTAGCGATTTGAGATCCTCGGTTACGGTACGGTCTTCCTGAATCATCTTCTGAACCTTTTTATAGCTCGTGCTGACGGTTGAATGGTTGCGGTTGCCAAACTCCGCGCCCACCGCCGTAGTCGTCATCTCACACATCTCGATGGCCAGATAGATGGCGATGTGGCGGGCTTTGGCAATGTTGGCGTTGCGGCGCGGGCCGATGAGCTCCTCGTGCGTCACGCCGTACTGCTCCTCGATGACAGACTGGACCGTCTGCACGTTGATCTTCTTGGCCGACGTGTCGAAGTACTGGCTTGCGATGGCGTCGATGTCGTCGAAGCTGAGCTCGCTGCCCTCGCGTTCGCGGTCTCCCGCCTCGCCGGCACAGCGTTCGCAAAAGCTCTCGAGTTCGCGAATGTTGGTTCCCGAGACTTCTGCCATGTGCTTAAAGTGCTCGTCGGTCAGATGCCCACCATCGCCGCCATAGGCCGCCAGCAGCGAGTCGTCACCCGACTCGGGTGCGGCGGCTATCGTGTTCTCGTAGTAGCGCTGCAAGATCTTGTATTTCATCTCGTAGCTGGGCTCCGCCACCAAACAGAGCATACCGGCGTTAAAACGGCTGGTAAGGCGTTCGTCCATGCTCAGGTCTTTGGGTGCGCGGTCGGCTGCGATGACGACTTTTTTGTTGTTGCGGATAAACTCGTCCATGAGCTGGAAGAAGTAGTCCACGCTCGCGCGCTTGCCGATGATGTTTTGAATGTCGTCGATAATGAGCACGTCCACGCCATGGTATGCCTGCATGATGGGGGCGTTGCTTTTCTTTTGGCGGTCGAACTCCGTCATCAGGTCATCGAGGTATGCCTGCGAGTTGGCGTACTTCACCTTGATCTCGGGCGACTTTTCGGCGAGCTCGTTTTTGATGGCGAGCAGCAGATGGGTCTTGCCCAGCCCCGATTTGCCATAGATGAACAGGGATGTGCATGTGCCGCGTTCGTCCGCGAGCGCGGCAAACTTGAGCGCCGAGCGATAGGCATGGCTGTTTTCGGGGCCGTAGACAAAGTTTTCGAAGGTGAATTTCGAGTTGGCCGCGAGGGGTGCGCCGTCAGCGTTTTGCTCGGCCGGCGCCGCAGCTGCGGGGGCACTCGTGGGCGATGTAGAGGCTGGTTTTGCACTCTTTTCGGGCGCACCGCCTTTCATCTGGTTCATCATGCGGCGGAAATCGTCGGCCGAAAGCGTGTTTTTGATTGCGATGCCCGAATCCTCGCCCGGTGTTGCGTCGTGCGCGATAGGCATGTGTGTGGCAGCGGGCATGGGGGCTGCCCACGCCGAGACGGCGGGCATGGTTTCACGGGAAACATCGTCGTTTTGATGCTCGGGAGCCGACACTGCGGCGGCAGCCGGCGCCGCCGGGGGGACGACGGATGCCGCGGGTACGGCATTATCTGCCGCGGTGCCCTGCGGTGCCACGATGTTGAGCGCGATCGGCGCAAAGGCGATCTCTTCCAGGTACGCCTCGATGGTCGGCTGATGCTTTTTAAGCTGAGCGATGGCAAATCGTGAGGGAGCCTCAATCGTCAAGGTGTCCTCGGTCAGGCTCACGGCGCGCGATTGCCCCAGCATGTTGATGAGGCGCGCATCTTGGCCGTCGCGCTGACAAAAGGCGATGGCGTCCCCCAGGATGATGCTTGCTTCCTCGTCCACTGTCTCTCCCGTTCCTTAAGCTTGGGCCCGCACGCGAGCGCTTCCAATTTCGGTCAGATGGTATTTCTGTCCATGTTTGATTACCAAGCCCGCCTGTGCCAAATCGTTGAGCGTGCGCGACCAGGTGGGTGCGGAGTTTCCAAACGCCCGCGCCAAGTCCGTTGCGCCGCACTCTTGGTTTTGGGCCAGATACCCTAATGCGGCGTTGCCGCGTTCGCTTACAAACACGTCTGACTGCGGTTGTGCGCATTGATTCGCCGCATTAGGATACATCATTTGAGCTGCTGGTTGTTGAGAACTCTGCATGGACGGCATCTGCTGTTGAAAACTTTGCGGCCACTGTTGGTAAGGCTGCGGCGGCATTTGCTGGGCCCAAGGGTTAAATTGCCCCTGCGGCATCTGCTGATACGGCTGCTGGTACCCCTGAGGATACTGCTGCGGATACGGCTGGGCATATCCCTGCTGCGGCATATATTGGGGAGGATACCCCTGGGGGTACGGTTGGTAGCCCATTTGCGGGACGTTTGGCATGGCCGCCGTCTGCTGCACGGCGCCTGTGTCCAGATCTACCGAGCCCATGGTCTCCGGCATGTTTTGCGCTGTGTGGCCCAGCGGTGCCTGGGGATCTTGTACGGGAAAAGCTCCAGGATGCTGCATGTGCGCCACGGGTTGCTGCATCTGCTGTGCCGCCATGGGCTGCTGTGCAAACGTGCTGGGTAGGGCGTATGCCGGCTGCTCCGTCTCGGGGCGCACGGCGGCTCCTCGCCCTCCGGCACGCTCGATTTCCTGTACGCGCTTGGGGTTCAGGCTTACCGTGACCACGGTTCCGTTGCCCATGTTGTCCTCGATGGATACGGCGCCGCCGGCGTTTTCCAGGTACTCCTGCACCATGGGAAACCCAGCTCCGGTTCCGCGGATGTATCGCTTCATGTTGCTGTTTGCGCTGGTGACGCCAAAATCGAAGGCGCGCTCTTTGTCGTCGATCCCCGGTCCCTGATCTGCGAATCGGATGGTGTCGCCGCCGTCCAGGATCGAGATGATGGGCTCTGCAAAGTGGGCGTGGATAAAGTTTTCGACAATCTCGCGGATAACCATGAGCGAGATGTGCCCACCCTGCTCTTTCATGCATTGGTAGACGGTGTTAGTTGTCTCTTCCAGATAGGTGCGCACGTCCTTCGGCTCGATGACGATGACGCGCGGCGTCGACAGCATGTCGTCATAGACCGCGATGCGTGCGGCATACATGGCACCCTGCGCTTTCGCAGCGGCCTGCTCTTCCTGGCCACGCTTTTCGCGCACGCCGGTGATGTGCTCGTTGTCGGGTGCCGGGTCTCCGGAATCGACCATGGTGTAAAAGTCGTCAGACATGCCGCTCGCAATCTTTCAAAAGGTTTCGAACAAATAGTAGCTCACCGTGCAATGCTTCTCATCTTTCGACAACTTTTCAAAACCTGTTGAAAACTTTGGAAAACGGGCGAAAAGTTCTCAACATTGCCAACATGACCTGTTGAAAACTCGGTGAAATATCGTGAAAAGTTGTCGTACCCCGCAAATTTCAGTTGGGCTTATGGGGGAACCGTGTGAACTGCGCGACCTTTTACCTTTGATTTCTTGACATTTGAACATTGATTTCCCTACAATCTTCAAGCTCACGTGTCTATATCTGCGTCCGCGCTCCCGCGGACACTCGAAATGCAGCAGGAGGAACTTAAGATGAAGCGTACGTATCAGCCTAATAAGCGTAAGCGTGCCAAGACCCATGGCTTCCGTGCCCGTATGGCCACCAAGGGTGGTCGTGCCGTGCTCGCCCGTCGCCGCGCCAAGGGCCGCAAGCGTCTCACTGTCTAGCAGCGATACACACATCTCGCATGAAGACTATTAAGTCTCGGCAAGATTTCGAGCATGTGTTCAGTCAGGGGCGTCGTTTCAATCACCCTCTGATTCGAATGACCATATGTGAATCGGTTGGCGAAGGCGACTCCGGAAGGGTCGCCTTCGTTGGTGCTAAACGGCTCGGTTGTGCAGTTGTGCGCAACCGTTCTAAGCGTGTGATGCGCGAGGCCGCCCGCAGCTGCGGATTTCCCGTTGCGGGTTATGACATCATCTTGTTCGCGACTCCCAAGACGAGGATCTCCTCGCCGCAGGAGATGGACAAGGCATTGCGTTCGCTTATGAAACGCGCCGGCGTTGCCGGGGAGGAGCGATGAGCAATCACGTTTTGCGACGTGTTGCCATCGCTCCTATTCGCATATATCAACAGGTTATTTCGCCCTTATTACCTGACGCCTGCATTTATTACCCAACGTGCTCGCAATATGCCGTTCAGGCGATTGAGAAGTACGGTGTTTTGAGAGGCTGCTGGCTTGCCGTGAGGCGCATCGCTCGCTGCAATCCCCTGCACGTCGGCGGTTATGACCCTGTGCCCTAGCGGGCACTCGCTATCGGAGGAAAACTTACATGTGGGATTGGATCGTTAACATCCTTTTCGAGCTGCTCAAGCTCATCCAGACCTTTGCGGTCGACTGGGGCCTGTCCATCATCATCCTGGTGGTCATCATCCGTCTGCTGCTGACGCCGCTCATGCTCAAGTCGACCAAGTCGACGGCTCGCATGCAGGTGCTGCAGCCCAAGATGCTCGAGATCCAGGAGCGCTATGCCGACGATCCCCAGCGTCAGGCCGAGGAGATGCAGAAGTTCTACAGCGAGAACAAGTTCAACCCCATGGCTGGCTGTCTGCCGCTGCTGATTCAGATGCCTATCCTGTTCGCCCTGTTTACATTGCTGCGCAAGCTGCCGCAGTACTTTAACGACGGCACGTTCTCGTTCTTCAACATCCTGCCCGACCTGACCACCACGCCGAGTGCTTCCTTTGCCGATGGCTTTATGGTTGCACTGCCTGCGCTGGTTTGCCTGATCCTGTTCGCCGTCCTGACCCTGATTCCGCAGCTCTATATGTCGCGCAACCAGACCGGCCAGCAGGCTCAGAGCATGCGTATGATGGCCGTTGTCATGACGGTCATGATGCTTTGGATGGGCTGGAGCCTTCCCGTTGGTGTTCTGCTGTACTACGACGTCTCGTCTGCTTGGCAGGTTATCCAGCAGATTTTTGTGACGCAGAAGGTCATCGACAAGGCGAAGGCCGATGAGGAGGAGCGTCTTAAGAACGCTCCGCTGCAGGTTGAGGTCACTCGTCGAGAGAAGAAGCCGCGTCCGCACAAGAAGAAGTAGTGGGATATCAATCTTATTTAGGTACCTAACTTTTGGAGTACGTTATGTCTGAAGAGATCATCGAGGATATGCTTGAGGAGGTTGCCCCGCAGGTCGCGGGCGATTATCCCGAGATTGCACAGCGCTACAAGGCTGGTGAAGAGCTGACCGATGAGGAGCTCGACACCATTGCCGATGTTGCGATTTCCATCCTGCGTTCCATCCTTTCGCACTTCGATGCCGCCAACTCTCCTATCGATGAGTATGAGGGCGACGAGGGTGAGCTGATTTTGGATGTAACGGCTCCCGACCTTGCTGTTCTCATTGGCCGTCATGGTCGCACTCTTGATGCTCTTCAGGTTATGTTCTCTTTGCTGGTGAGCCGCAAGCTTGGCTTTAGGTATCCGGTTGTAGTGGACGTCGAGGGATACAAGAGTCGCCGTCAGGATAAGGTCGCCTCCATGGCTCAGTCTGCTGCCGAGCGTGCCATCCGCACTCATAAGAGTGTTTCGCTTCCGCCCATGAATGCCTACGAGCGCCGACTGGTTCACATTGCACTTCGTGGCAACGATGCAGTCGATACTCATTCTGAGGGTTCTGACCCTGATCGCCATGTGGTGATTGTTGCTCGATAATCTACTCGAGCTTATGCTAAGGGGACGTGGTTTCCACGTCCCCTTTTTTTTGTCAAAAGTTCTCGATACACTGATTTTTGTCAGAAAGGAGCTTTCGTTGTTAGTACTTACTGATCAGCAGGCTGACGAGATGTTGAGTCGTCTAACTTCCTATTGCAAAGAGTATTCCTTGAGCGTAACTGATGTTGAGCTGAGGAAATGTATTCAGCATTTGGATTTGGTTCTAGAAACAAATAAGACAACCAATCTCACCCGTATTCTTAACGTAGAAGATGCTGCAGTACTTCATATCCTCGACTCACTTGTTTTGCTCCCCTATATCAACAAGGCTCCTGAGGGAGCTTTGCTCGATATGGGAACAGGTGCGGGCTTCCCTGGTATTCCATTAACCATAACCACGCATCGTAAAGCTACTTATATTGACTCTGTTGGCAAGAAGGTTGATGCGGTTAATTCCTTTGTCCATGCTCTTGGATTGAAACATGCTCATGCGGTTCATGATCGTCTTGAAGAATATGCTCGAAGCCATAAGAAGCAGTTCTCTGTTGTAACCGCCCGCGCACTGGCCCCTCTACCGATTCTTGTTGAGTATGCGGCTCCGTATCTGAAGGATGGAGGGCTATTTGTTATAACCAAGGGCAATCCTTCGGATGAGGAGCTTGCTACCGGCATGTCAGCAGCTAAGATTTGCGGCTTCACTTTGCTTCTGAATGACGCAATTGATTTGCCTGAATGCTTGGGTCATAGGGAGTTCATTGTTCTTAAGAAGAGTCATCCAGCATCTGTCTCATTGCCTCGTGCAAATGGCGTGGCAAAGAAGAATCCGCTTGCCTAGATGTTTCACGTGAAACATAATGGATACTAACAACTTGCAGTGTTTCACGTGAAACATGGCGGTTGATATCGAATCGGAATGTTTCACGTGAAACATCCTCCGTTTGACAGCTTTAATACACACCAGGAGGGACCGTGGGATTTCGCGACGTTAAGCGTTCTAAGAGCGCAAAAGACACGCGTATCATTGCAATCATCAATCAAAAAGGCGGCGTCGGTAAGTCAACGACAGCTGTAAATCTTGCAGCAGCACTTGGTGAGCAGGGTCGTAAGACACTGATTGTCGATTTTGATCCACAGGGAAACAGCACCAGTGGATTTGGAATTGAAAAAGAAGACCTTGATCACTGCATCTATGATGCATTGTTGAATGATGTGCCGGCAGAATCGCTTGTTCTTGATACAAATTGCAAAAAGGTATTTGTAATTCCGGCAACAATTCAGCTTGCAGGCGCAGAAATTGAGCTCGTAAGCGCAATTGCTCGTGAAACCCGCCTCAAAGATTTGCTTGAGCCGATTCAGGACGAGTTCGATTTCATTTTCATTGACTGTCCTCCTTCGCTCGGCCTGCTTACTATCAACGCCTTGACCGCAGCAGACAGCGTTTTGATTCCGATCCAGTGCGAATATTATGCACTCGAGGGTGTTACAAAGCTGCTTGAGTCAATGAAGATGGTCAAATCACGTCTGAACAAGGGCTTAGACACCTATGGAGTGCTTATGACCATGTATGACTCGCGTACTTCACTATCGAATCAGGTTGTTGAGGAGGTTCAATCGTACTTTGGTGATAAGGCGTTTATGACGCTAATCCCCCGTACGGTTAAAATCTCCGAAGCTCCGTCTTTTGGAGAACCGGTAATTACCTATGCACCTCAAAATAAGGGTGCAAAAGCATATATGAACCTTGCAAAAGAGGTGATCAAGCGTGCCTAGTGTAAAGAAACGTGGCGGATTGGGACGTGGACTCAATGCTTTGGTCTCAGAGGCCGAGTATGAGACCAGCGGTTCGGCTGCATCGGCTTCAAATGCCGCATCTGAAACAAAACTACCTATTGAGGATATCGTTCCCAACCCTAATCAGCCGCGAATTCACTTTAACGAAACTGAACTTCGCGAGTTGAGCGAGTCAATCCAAGAACATGGCGTTTTGCAGCCGCTTTTGGTTCGCAAGCATGGAAACGGCTATGAGATCATCGCTGGTGAGCGTCGTTACCAGGCGTCAAAGCTTGCTGGCCTTGAAGAATTGCCAGTCATCATTAAAGAGGTAAATGATGAAGAGATGCTCGCTCTAGCTCTTATCGAAAACCTCCAGCGTTCTGATCTGAATCCCGTCGAAGAGGCTAAGGGCTATCGCCAACTCATTGATGCCAGCGGGATGACCCAGGAGGCATTGTCGAAGGCAGTAAGCAAGTCACGCTCTGCAATTACAAACTCGCTGCGTCTTCTCGATCTCCCCGAAGTAGTTCAGCAGATGATTTTTGAGGGCAAACTTACTGCTGGTCATGCACGTGCGATTCTTGCAGTTCCCTATGAGGACGCGCGTATTCGACTTGCAGAGAAAGTTGTTACAGAGGGCCTTTCCGTAAGAGCGACAGAAAATCTTGCTCCGTTGTTTTCTGCCGGAGAAACACCTAAGACGCCGAGGCCTGCAACGCCTCAGTCTTTTAAAAAGGCTGCCCGCGTGCTTCGTCAGGTTTTTAATACTAACGTGCGTGTGAAGAGCTCGCGTGGAAAGAATAAGATTGAGATTGAGTTTAAAGACGAGGAAGAGCTCTCTCGTATTCTTGGCGAAATGATTCAGTTTGATCAAGGAGGCCAAGATGAGGAATAAGATTTTAACAGCGATTGCATTGGTGACGACTGTCGCGGCTGGTGCCTTTGCTGGCTATAGGATCGCGACAGACGATGAACTTCGAGGTCGTTTGCTTCGTAGCGCGCAAGATATCGTCGATACTTCCAAAAAGAAAATGGATGTTATGACAGAAGATGTTGCCATGCGTACTGCTCAGGTAACGAAGAATCCCAAGATTAATCAAGGTTGGGTCAGCAACCAATGGGAAAATGTAGGCTATTAGGTACCTAACAATTACTCAGCATATTTTGAGTGGTCCTTGTCTGATTCATGAGACAAGGACCCCTTATTTTGGCCGTAAAAATGGGACAGGTAGCAGCTGATTCAAAATTAAGGTCAATAAATGAAACGACCCCGGTTGCATATTCTGTAACCGGGGTCGTTCGATGTTTCACATGAAACGTTTTGGGATGCGACTCCCCTATGCGTTCTTCTGAACTTTGAAGCGCTGCTTCAGCTGTCCGCAAGCGGCGTCAATATCGTTACCACGGGAGTTACGAATCGTGGTCTCGATGCCACGGGACTCAAGACGACGCTGAAGATCCTCAACCTTATGAATCGGCGACGGCTTGAGCGGGCTACCCTCGATGTCGTTAAGCTGAATGAGGTTAACGTGGCACAGCGTTCCCTCGCAGAAGTCGCAGAGCGCCTGCATTTCGGGATTCGTATCGTTGACGCCTTCGATCATGGCATACTCATAGGTCGGGCGGCGGCCGGTCTTCTCGGTGTAGAGCTGAAGCGCTTCGTGAAGGCGAAGCAGCGTGTACTTCTTAACACCGGGCATGAGCTTATTGCGCGTCGACTGGATGGCGGAATGCAGGGAAACGGCAAGCGTGAACTGCTCGGGGATGTCGGCAAATTTGCGAATACCGGGAATAACGCCGCTGGTAGAGACGGTGAGGTGACGAGCGCCGATACCGATGCCATCGGGGTCGTTGAGGATTCGCAGCGCCTTGAGAACCTCGTCGTAGTTGGCAAACGGCTCGCCCTGGCCCATGAAGACAACGCTCGTGGCGCGCTCGCCAAAGTCGTTGGATACATGAAGTACCTGGTCGACGATCTCTTGAGCGGTCAGAGAGCGCTTGAGGCCGTTGAGACCGGTAGCGCAAAAGGCACAGCCCATGCCACAGCCTGCCTGGGTGGAAACGCAGACGGAAAGCTTGTTACGACGGGGCATGCCGACGGTCTCGACGGAAACGCCGTCGTGGTACTCGAGCAGATACTTGCGAGAGCCATCTTTGGAAACCTGCTTGGTGAGTTCAGTCGGCGTGTCAAAGGCAAAAGCCTCTTTAAGCTGCTCGCGGAAAGCCTTGGGAAGGTTGGTCATATCGTCAAACGAACAAACGTTCTTCTCAAAGACCCATTCGATGAGCTGCTTCGCGCGGAAGGCGGGCTGGCCAAGCTCGGCCACGAGCTCGCGAATATCGTTTTGGCTCAAGTCGCGAATGTCCTGAGATTTAGTCCTGGGATTCATGGAAGCCTTTCGATTTTGGGGAAACGTAGAGGGTATCGCTACAATATGGTATCAGCTGCAGAAATTATAGAGGAGGAGTCTGCCCATGCCGGGTAAAAGCCTAGAGAACATGCACGTAGCGGTCTTGGCGGGCGGTCATTCCGCTGAGCGCGAGATCTCGCTCAATTCGGGAAAGAACGTCGTGGTTGCCTTGAAGGAGGCCGGCTACACTTCGGTGGAGCTGCTCGACACGGCTGCCGATGATTTTATGGTAACCATGGCGACCGGCGGCTTTGACGTGGCGTTTATCGCCATGCACGGTGCCGGCGGCGAGGATGGCGCCATGCAGGGCACCATGGAGACCCTGGGTATCCCCTACACGGCCTCGGGCGTGCTTGCCAGCGCCTGCGGTGCCGACAAGGAGGTCTCTAAGCTCCTGTACGCCAAGGCGGGCATTCCCATTGCCCCCGGCCTCGCGCTCGAGGTGGGCGATGAAGTCGATATCGATCATATCGTCGAGGTTTGTGGCGAGCGCTGCTTTGTGAAGCCGGCCGTCAACGGTTCCAGCTATGGCATTTCCCTGGTCCATGAGCCCTCCGAGCTGCCCGCGGCAATCGCCAAGGCGTTTGCGTACGGCGACAAAGTGCTGGTCGAGAAGTGCATCGAGGGTACCGAGATCACCGTCGGTGTGTACGGCGAGGACGACGTGCGCGCTCTGCCGATTGTCGAGATTCGCAAACCCGAGGACTGCGAGTTCTACGATCTGGACGTGAAATATGTCGACCCTACGGACATCCATCGCATTCCGGCGCAGATTTCACCCGAGAATTACGCTCGCGCTCAGGAGCTTGCCTGTGCTGCTCACAAGGCGCTCGGTTGCCTGGGCATCTCGCGCAGCGATTTTATCGTGAGCGAGGACGGCCCCGTTATCCTCGAGACCAATACCATTCCCGGCATGACCGATACGTCGCTGTATCCGGACGAGATCCGCCACACCGACGACATGACGTTCCCGCAGGTCTGTGACAGCCTGATCCGTATGGGCCTTCGTCGAGCGGGCATTGCATGCTAATCGAGGACGCGGTTTCGTCAGGAACGCCGCAGTTTGTCATCGACTCCTATGCCACGCTTGCCGAGCGCGCCAAAACGCAGTCCTTCGGCCTTATCGAGGAAGATGTGATTGTCCTCGATACCGAGACCACAGGTCTTTCGGTGCAGGACAATGAGCTGATCGAGATCTCGGCGGCCCGTCTTTCGGGCCGCGAGGTCGTCGACCGCTTCGATACCTTCGTGCATCCCAAGCAGCTGATTCCCGCCGAGATCACCGAGCTCACGAGCATTACAAATGCCGATGTGGCAGATGCCCCGTCGGCCGTTGAGGCCGTAGCCGCTCTCGCCGATTTTGTCGGTGGTTGCCCGGTAATCGCACATAACGCCACGTTCGACCGCTCGTTTATCGAGTCGGTCAAAGGCGGCGTCAACGTGAGCGATATCTGGATCGATTCGCTGGCGCTGTCGCGCATCGCGCTTCCGCGCCTGGCATCGCACAAGTTGTCTTTTATGGCCGATCTGTTTGGCTGTGACTCGGTATCACACCGTGCCAATGCCGACGTCGACGCCCTGTGTGGCGTATGGCGCGTGTTGCTCGTGGCGCTCACCGACTTGCCTCAGGGCCTCATGGCGCGCCTAGCCGACATGCATCCGGATGTGCCTTGGTCCTATCGTCCTATCTTCTCATTCTTGGCAGGGCAGAACCCTGGTTCTATCTTCTCTCTCAGCGCCGCTCGTGCTGACGTTCTCAAGGCCGATCGCGCCGACGATCGGGTGGACGCCGACGAACTGCCGGTCCTCAAGATGCCGAGTCGTGAGGAGATTGAGGCAGACTATGCGCCAGGTGGCCTGGTCAATCGCATGTATCCCACCTACGAGCCGCGTGATGAGCAGATCGCGATGGCGCTCGAGGTCCGCGATGCGCTGGTCACGGGCACTCATCGTGTAATTGAGGCGGGCACGGGCGTCGGCAAATCGATGGCCTATCTGGTGTCTTTTGCCGAGGCAGCGCGCCGTAACAACATCACGGTTGGTATTGCGACCAAATCGAACAATCTTACCGACCAGCTCATGTACCATGAGCTGCCAAAACTTGCCGAGCAACTGGACGGTGGTCTGTCATTTTGCGCTCTCAAGGGGTATGACCACTATCCATGCCTGCGCAAGCTTGAGCGCATGAGCCGCGGCCAGGTCGAGATTACCACCAAGCGCGATCCGGCGGACACGCTCACGGCGGTCGCGGTCATTATGGCGTACGTCTGCCAATCAGCCGATGGCGACCTCGACTCGCTCGGCATTCGGTGGCGCAGCGTCAACCGTCCCGACTTTACGACGGCCTCGCGCGAGTGTGCTCGTCGCCTCTGCCCGTTTTTCCCTGATAAATGTTTGGTCCACGGCGCTCGCCGTCGTGCGGCGCATGCCGATGTGGTGGTCACCAACCATTCCCTGCTGTTCCGCAATGTCGCGGCCGAGGGCAGGATTTTACCTCCGATTCGTCATTGGGTAATCGACGAGGCTCATTCTATCGAGCGCGAGGCGCGCCGTCAGTGGGCACGCGTGGTGTCGGCGGACGAATCACGCGTTCTGTTTGAGCGCCTGGGTGGCTCGAGCACCGGCGCGCTAAGCCAGGTTTCCCGCGATTTGGCAACCTCCGAGGGCTCTACGCTCTATCTGGGCCTTACTGCCAAGGCGACGTCGACGGTTGCGCGCGCGAGCATGGCAATCGCCGACGTGTTCGATGGCGTTCGCGAGCTCGGCCGCCGTGCGCGTGGGGGTTATGACAATGCCAATCTATGGATTGGCCCCGAGCTGCGCGAATCTGACGACTGGCATGATTTCTTACAGTCGGCCTACACTGGCATCGACGCATTGGAACAGGCTGACAAGAGCGTCGACGCGCTGGTGCAAGCCGTCGCCGCCGACAAGCCCGAGGTTGTTGTTGACCTGGGTGATATCTCGCGTCGCCTGCACGAGCTGGTCGAGAACCTCAAACTCATCATTGATGGCACCGATGAACACTACGTGTATTCGCTGCAGGTCAATCGCAGGTTGCGTGCCGGCGGAGAGTCAATGACCGCAGAGCGCATCGACATTGGCGAGGCCTTGGCGACCGAGTGGCTGCCCGAGGTTCACACGGCTATCTTTGCCTCGGCGACCATGACGGTGTCCAAAAGCTTTGAACACTTTAACCACGCGGTCGGCCTCGATCGCATCGGTGCTTCAACATCTTCATCGCTGCACTTGGACTCGAGCTACGACTTCGATTCGAACATGGCTGTAGTCGTTGCGGGCGATATCCCCGATCCGCGCGATCGCGAGAGCTATCTTACGGCGCTCGAGCGCGTGCTGGTCGACGCCCATCTTGCCATGGGCGGATCGGTGCTCACACTGTTCACCAATCGGCGCGACATGGAAGACCTGTACGCCCGCGTTGAGCCCAAGATGGCCCGTGCGGGTCTGGAGCTCAACTGCCAGCAGCGCAACTCATCTCCTCGTCGCCTGCGCGATCGGTTTATCAACGAGCCGACTTCATCGCTTTTTGCGCTTAAGGCCTTCTGGGAGGGGTTCGACGCCAGCGGCGAGACGCTGCGCTGCGTCATCATTCCCAAGCTGCCGTTCTCGAGTCCCACGGACCCGCTCTCGTGCGAGCGCAACCTGCGCGAAGACCGCGCTTGGGCGCGCTATTCGCTGCCCGAGGCGGTGCTCGAGGTCAAGCAGGCGGCCGGCCGCCTTATCCGCTCGTCGACCGATTGCGGCGTGCTGATTCTGGCCGACCCGCGCCTGGTGACGAAGGGCTACGGAAAGAAGTTCTTAACGTCGCTGCCCACGAGCTCCTACCAGCGCATCGAATCGGCGCAGATCGGGCACTATCTGCAACTGTGGCGCGCACGCCACGAGCGGCGGCGCTAAAGCGGACAGACGAGGGTTTTTGCCATATCGCACAGGCGCTTTGACAGGGCGGGGTCATCCAAGATGCGGATGGCTCCGCCCGCTGCGATTACCTGGCTCAGTAGCCAACGCTCGGAGCCGTAATGCACAGTTACCGTTGCCATGTCTGCCCCGCCGCGCTCGATTAGGGTGATGCCGGCCCAGTCCAGATGCTCCGCCATATCGAATGGCATCAAGAGCTTTGCGCTGCGCTGCGTCCGGGCAAGGGAATCGTGGAGGGATGCGACGTCCGGTGTGTGAGGCACGACGGAGTCTTCCGTCAAGGCGAGTCCCTCGATTTTATCCATGCGATAGGTGCGCTGCTCATCGACTGTGATGTCCCAGGCAATCAGGTATGTTTGGTCGCCGTTTGCCGTAATGCGCAAGGGGTCGACCAGACGCTCGCGTGGCCGTGCATCGTCCATCGAGCGATATGAGATGCGGCAGCGAACGCCGTCCTGAATGGCACAGCTCAGCTGCTGCCAGTGCGACCCGTGGTTGACGGTGTCAAAGACGCGCTGGTTATAGCCGAGCTCTTCGGGTAGAAGGGCGTGTCGAATCCGAGCTGCCGTCTGCGGCTCGATCCCCAACGATTCAAGTTCGTGGTTGAGCACAGCGCCCTCGGCTGCACTCAAGCGCAACGGTAGCACACGCCCGGCGTCACCAGTGAGGACCACACGCTCGCCGTGGCATTCGCAGATGATGCGCGCACCAGATTCTCGGTCCGCGAGCGTCGAGACGATCTCGAGAATCTCGTCGAGCGATACTCCCGTGATGTCAAAGCGGCCGCAAATCTCGGTTCGTGTCATGCCGCTCTCGCCGGCGGCGTAGAGGGCCTCCATGATGTCGATGGCGCGCGAGAGTCTCTGCTCGCTGGTGAGTTTACGCACGGGCATACTCGTGCACCGTCCTTTCAATGAGGTGGTTCCACGCCTGCTTGAGCGATTTGGGGGCCATGGGCCTCATGCCGTCCATGGCGTGGGCCATGCAAAATGAGGCGGCGGCTTCAAGATCGCGCACGTCAACGGTCCAGGTCCATCCCACATCGGTGTGTGCGAGCTCACCTCGCCCGCGCGTGAGGCCGTTGATCATATCGATCTGCGTCTGAGGGGCGAACGAGAACGTGGCTGCAACGGGCGGTCGGTCGGCGAAATCGAATTCAAAGAACAGATAGTCGTTGAGATTGAAGTCCGCAGGGATGGCGTAGGCCTTCGAAGGACGCCATGCGCGAACGATACGGTCGCAGCGGAATGTCCTGATGTCGTCGGTGACATTGTCGAGGCCGCAGAAGTACGCCACGCCCTCGCGTTCGAACATGCCGTAGACACAGACGGTACGTTCTTTCTGCTCGCCGCGTCCGTTCTGATATAAAAATCGCAGCGCGCATCGCTCGGCAAAGGCGCTCCATACCGCATCGACGGTGGGAGAGCGGCGGATCGGTACTTCGTCCACCGTCGTCCTGCCGGTGAGGTAGGCAATTTTGGAGCGAATATCGGCAAGCGGCGCGGCAAAGGTGGAAGAGCCGGCCGCTAGCGTCTGGTCGATGGCGTTGAGTAGGATATCGGCGTCGTCTGCGGTGATGAGGCCGCCTGCAGCAAACGTGTGCTCGCGGTCGATTGTCCACGAGCTTTCCTCGGTCTCCTGCGCACCGGCGGGGCGAACCTCCTTGATTAAGATGCCACGCTCGAGCAGTTTGTCACGATCGCGCCGAAACTTGCGCTTATCCGAGTCGATATTGCCCGAGCCATATCCCAGGTCAGAATCCAAGACGATCTGCTCGGTCGTCAGCGGTTCGGGGGAGCTGTTGAGCACAAAGAAAAGATTGAGGATGCGCTGAGCCGTTTTATCGAAACCGGGCTCCGAATTCCCCTTTTTAATTGTCGCGGTCGCGTCGCTTGCCGTCATAGAGTCCTCGCATGAGAAGGTGGTTTGCTGCCATGATTTTAGTCCGATATGGAGATTAGGCTATATCCTTGTCCGCTCGAGGCGTTAAGATGGCCCGAATTCGGTCGTTTGCGCTCGCTCGGGGTATACTTTCGACTATATACGGTTCTAATGTGCATGCATTGGGCCTATTTGTCGGATTATGGATGTGGAGCGCACATGGCGAACACCCAGAACTATATTAACCACCTGCTGCAGAACACCGGCATTACGCCGGCATGCAGCGAAGAAGAGCGCTTGGCTGCCGAGGATATCGCTCAGATCTTCCGCAACCACGGCTTTGACCCCGAGGTTCAGGAGTTCAATGCCCCGGCGCCCAGTAGATTGGCATTTGCCGTTACCGGTATTCTTGCGTTTGCCGGCGCCCTGCTGATGGGCATCGGCGGCGGTATCGGCTTGGTCGGCACCTTGCTGGCCATTGTCGGCGCCGTTCTTTACGTGCTCGAGCGCACGGGCCACCCCGTGGTTTCGCGCCTGGGCAAGACGGGCGTGAGCCAAAATGTCATCGCCTACCACAAGGCCTCGGGCCCGCTCGCGTCCCCGCGTAACCGCCCGGTGGTCGTTGTCGCACACTACGACTCTCCCCGTGCTGAGCTGCTCGCCCGCGAGCCCTATGCTTCGTATCGTGCGCTCATCGCCAAGCTGTTGCCCGTTGCCACGATTGCCCCCGCTGCCGTTGCCATCCTGCGTATCCTGCCGCTCCCCGGCGCGCTCAAGGTTCTGCTGTGGATTGTCGCGATCCTCGCTTCCCTCGTTGCACTTGCCAACGCGGCAAACATCATCTCTAACCGCCATATTCTTCCCTATACGTCCGGCGCGGTATGCAACAAGTCTTCTGTCGCCGCTATGCTCGGCGTTATGGACAACGTTGCTCCCTTCCAGGGCGAGAACGAGTTTCCCGACGATGTTCCGTTCGATACCTATTTTGGGGAGCAGAAACGTCGTGCCGAGGAAATGGCGCGCGCGGCGGCGGAGTATGCCGCGGCCCAGCAGCAAAACGACTACGGCAACACCATCGAGTACGAAGAGCCTACCTACGCCGAGGACGAGTTCGGTCAGCCGATTGCTCCCGACGCTCAAACCGAGCCCGAACAGGGCGAGGCTTTTGACGAGCAGATTGAGGGCTTTGAGGGTGCGTCTGCCGACGAGACGCTGATTGGCGCCATCGTGCCCGAGGATCAGAATCAGGCTGTCCAGGCTGAAGAGTTCAATGACGAGGTTCCCGCTGCTGAGCCGGCGGAGGAGCCTGCCGCGGCCGAGCCCGAGCCCAAGCTCTATCGCAACGCCGCCGGCAACATTCGCTTTGGTTCGGATGCCATCCGTGCACTCGGAATGCTTCCCGAGTCCTGCACGCTCGATTACGAGGAGGGCGAGGAGCTGACGTTTGAGCCCGAGCCTGCGCCCGTTGTCACTGCGGATGATGAGTCTGCCGCGGTTACCGCTGCCGTTGCCGAGCCCGAGGCGGTGTCCGCGATCGATCCCGCGGCAGGACTGGACATTTTGGCTCCCGCCGCGCAGGCGCAAGACGTTGCGGACGAGTCTGACGACGATTACGTTGAACAGCCGAGGCGCGTGTCTTACGAGAGCGATACTGATTTCTCGGCCGAGATTCCCGCGGCAACGCCCCATGCCGATATTGCATCTGCGTTCTCTTCGATTGGCGCCAGCGCTTCCAGCTTCTTTAAGGGTGCGCTTGCAAAGGGCAGGAAATTTGTCGACGATTTCGAGGAGAAGCGCGCTGCCGCACGCGAGGCTGCCGAGCAGGAGGCTATCGCTCAGCAGCAGGCAGCCGAGGCGGCACGTGAGCACGCGGCGCAAGAGTTCGAGCAGAACGAGGCTATGCAGTCCGGGCCCGTCGACGCTGCCGAAGCTACGACGTCCTTTGAGTCCCAGCAACCGACGTCAGCGGATGTTGTTGAGGCAACAACGTCTTTCGAGGCTCAGCAGCACGTCGATAGCACCATGTCGTTTGATGCCGCGCAGTTCGATTCCACGATAACGTTTGAAAAGCAAGGCACCGCAATTGCCGAGCCCCTTCCTGTTTCCGATGAGCAGGGCGACGCGGCAGACGATGACGAGCCCATTGATGCTGCCGAAATCCAAGATGCCGCCGAGGACGAGTCCGTCGAGGCCAACTCTGACGAAGAGCAATACGCGGCAGCCGATCAAGGTGATTCGACCGAGGTCGAGCAGGAGGAAGTGCCTGCGGTTTCCGAGACTCCCGAGACGGATGAGTCGAGGCCTTACTCCACGCAGATTTTCACCATGCCGACCCCGAGTGGTTCCGGTGCCACGGTTGCCAATGTCGCTCCCACCCAGGACGAAACGGTCGATTCCCTTATGGCCCAGATTTCCTCCCAGGCATCGCCGCGTCCGCAGATGAATGTTCCCGATCCGGCGTCGGCACCGTCGCCTGCACCTTCCTCGTCTCCGCTGGCTTCGGTCCCCGATCCGTCGCTGCCGTCTATGAAGCAGGCAAACGTTGCGTCTCGCACGTCGCTGTTCGACCTTCCCGATCCCTCTGCCCAGGTCAACGACCCCTTTGCTACTGCCCAGGGTCCCGAACCCACATCGGCACCCGTTGCGCCTTCTATGCCCGTTGCGTCGGGCGCGCAGCCGATCGAGACCATTTCGGCTCCCGCCCCGGCGGTGCCTAAGTCTCGTAAGCGCGGCCTGGGTGGCCTGTTCGGTCGTAAAAAGAAAAACGAGCAGGACAGCATGAGTGATTGGCTGGGCGTCGAAGACGATTACGATGCCAAGAAGTCCGGTCGCGGTATCGGTTCGTGGGATAACTTCGAGGACGATAACGATGGCTGGAAGGGCGGCGCTACGTCTTCCGATGGCGCTTCTTCCGAAGATATGCTCTCGGCTGTCGCCTCTATGGGCGATGATGAGCTGCTCGGTCACGATATCTGGTTTGTGGCAACGGGCGCCTCGGATTGTGATGGCGCCGGCATGAAGGCCTTCTTGGCTTCGCATCGCGATAAACTCCGCGGCGTATTCTTCATCAATCTTGAATCCGTCGGCGCCGGTAGGCTTTCGGTGGTGACGGTCGAGGGCGAACAGCAGCTGCTCAAGGGCGATCGCCGCATCATGAACCTGGTCAGCAAGGTCTGCAAGTCGTTCCATGTCGATTGTGGCGCGCTCGAGATGCCCTATGCCAAGACCGACGCCTATGCCGCGCTCGAGGCGAGCCGCCGAGCCCTCACCATCGCCGGCGTGGACGGCACGCGTCTGGCTTGCGCTCGTACCGAGGACGACCTGCCCCACAATGTCAACCCGACGAACATTGCTACGGTATCCGAGGTCGTGACCGAGGTTATCCGCCGTTCGTAGACGGAGCTCTAAGGAGTCAACGTGTTTTCGTATATTAAGCGCCATTGGCCTGTCTACGTGATTTTGACCTTGATTGCCATTGCGTTAGGATTTGGGGCTGCCTACATCGTGGGTGCAAAGGGCTCGACCCCCGCCTCCGCAATCAGCGAAGAGGTGGAGCAAGAACAGAGTACGGGTGCCGATGGGATTCCTGAGTCCGAGCAGGCAATCGTTGATGGTGGATCTTCGTCTGCAGAGTAGATACGGCGATTTACATGATTGAAAGCGGGCGAGCCAGGGGACTGGCTCGCCCGCTTTTTCATCGCGCTAGCGCTTCTTTGGGGTCGACCTAAGGCGAGCGAACCATAGGGCTGCGGCACCCGAGGTCAGGAGCGCGGTGATGCAAGCGGCGATGGGAACTGATCCTGTTGCCGGTAGGTCCTGCAGTAGGGTACAGCGTTGAATGACACGGTCCTCGTCATGTGACTCAAGTTTATCGCCGCCGCCGTTGCGGCAAAGATCGACGCGTGCGCTGTTGGTGAGTGCGGTTTGGGGCGTATAAGCCGACGTCGCCTGCATGTGCACGATTGCGCCCCGAGCGTCTGTGCCAAGGATTGCTTTGGCATCGTCAAGGTCGTCGTGCTCATCTTTGAGATCATCGCGGGTCCAAGAATCCGCATCGCTTCGAGTCGTAAAGTCGGCGGCTACCGCACCGTATTCAATTCGAATGCCCGTTACGACGGTATTGGGTGTAAGGTCGAGCTCTTCCGCCTCGAGTGTGGTGGATTCCGTGGTCGAGACATCCGCCTTCCAGAGGCGCCAGCCGTCGTAATCGACGAGGCGACAGTCCTCACCAAGGCTCTCTTTTACTTCGTCGGACTCAAGCCAAGGATTTTCGTGTCCATCGTCAAGTGTCGCGTTCGCCGGTTCATCGACGTCTGTCGAGTCCAACGGCGTCGTGCGATACCACACGTTGCACAGACCGTTGAGGTCGCCGATGGCGACGGGGGTTTCGATTGAGATGAATCTCGCCGTGCCGTCTTTGGCGCACTCAAGATCATCGATAATCGTAAACTCATCAACCCAAGTAGCGGAATCGTTTCGAGCATCGATGGTATAGGAGAAAAGCCCATCACTATTGGTTTGCGTCGTGGCGCGGTTTTTACCATCGCCGTTAGCCAACAGGCCCTTTTCGATAGGTTGGACAAGTTCCTGACGCTTGTCGACCTGCCCCTTGATCTCGATGGGCGCATCCTTCATCGCGACGGATTGGACTTCTCCCGTATCTTTTATTTCAAACGTTATCTCCTCGGCAAGGTCATAGGTCCGCGGAGACATCATTTCGCGCAACGAGTAGGTGCCGGGTGCAAGATGTTCGACGCGGTGTGGCTTGTCGGATGAGGTCCAGGAGTCTATTTCGGTTTTATCGGGACCATATAAGGTGAGTTGTGCGCCTTCCACTTCCTGCTCACCGCTTGCATCGACCTTGGAGATATCAACCTTGGTGTAATCGTCGGATACGTTAAGCCGTGCTTCTACAACGGGTGTTTTCTGGTCGGCATAAGTAAGGTCGACAATATGGGATGTCCGATCGAGTAAGAAGCCTGCCGGCGCTTGAGTCTCGACAACCTCGTAGCGTGCGGTGCCAGATCCCAGCGGGAGGTCGTCCGCGCGTGCTTCTCCAGTTTCATCCGTCGTGACGGCAGCGACAGTCTCACCGTCGAGCGCGGCAATGCTACCGTCGGGGCGCACGATATCACCCGAGGCACGGATCTCAAAGACGGCGCCCGCGAGGCTGCTGCCGTCTACGGCATCGGTTTTAACGATCCTGATGTTTCCGGTCGCGGCGTGGTCATAATACGAGGCGATTACAACGGGCGTTAGGTTCATGTCGGCGGGTATGTTTACCTCGATCTCTTCGCCGACAAGATAGGGCTCTTTGGCCGAGGCTTCGCGTACATAATAGGTGCCCGGCACGAGCGATTCGGGCAGTGTGACGGTCCCGGTCGCGTCAGTCGTAAAGGTGCCCATTACGTTATGTGCTGGATACCAGCAAGTTTGTGAGACAGGTTCATGATTGCTGTCGAGGAGTTGGAAGGTGAATCCGGCTAGTGGAACAGAAGCGCCTGTTTGGGCATCGCGTTTTACAATCTGGAGATGCGTCGACAGAGCGTGGTTGTCCACGATATATTGAAGCTCGGCGCCGTTGGAAATCTGATTGGCCCCGACGGTCCATTCCCCTGCACGTTTAAAACCCTCGGGGACGGTTTCCGGAACCTCGCGAATCGTGTAGCCGGCACGGTCGTATGGGACGGCTCCGTGGACACCGGCGGGTCGCTTGCCTGTGCCGAACCATGCTTCGGGCTGATCTTTGGTGGAGGCAAAGCCATAGATGTTTGTGGTCAATGTGCCAACAACCTGCTGAGAGCTGTTGCTGACAACTTCAAAGACAACACCACCCGCCGGCTGCTCCAGGCCGGATTGGTCGCTATTGCCGTAATCCTTGAATTTGGAAATCTCAAGGTCAAACGCAATGGGGATATCGGAAATGCGAGATTCGATCTCGACTACGCCTGAATCGCCGAGCTGGTCGGCTCCAACGGTATAGGTCCAGCTGTCGTTGGATGGCAGGTAGCCCTCGGGGGCTTTTGATTCGTAGATGGTAAAGGTTCCTAAGGGGACATCGACGAGGGTAGCCCGACCGCTTTCGTCAGTCGTGAGAATTTGCGCCCATCCAGGGGTTGATTGCGACACACACGTGAACTCTGCTCCTGCGAGTGAAGATCCCGCCTGGGGGCCGGCATTCGTCGCGGCATCGAGTTTTACGATACGCAGATTGATGGTGCCGGGCTGTTCATCAATGGCGACCTTTCCACCGTCATTCCCCGTGGTAAAGGCGATGCGATCGCGACGGGGGACATAGCCGGCCGGCGCCTTCGTTTCAACTAGGTAGTATGCCGTGTTGGGCAGAAGTGTTGCCTGCGCTCGACCGTTGCTGTCCATCTGGACGGTGCCGACACGCGCGCCGCTGGTGCTCTCAAAAACATCGAATGTTGCCCCGTCAAACTGATAAGTATTGTTTCCGCTGGTAATGGCAGCGTTTGCAGACTGCTTTTGGAAGGAAACAGAGACCGCCGGCAGTACATAGAGCATGTCCTGACGTTTGCTGCCGCCCGATACGGCTCCTAGATAGCGCCGCGCGCGGTGCGGAGCGGCTTTGATGCTTCCTGATTTTGCGCTGTCGTGGAGCCACCGCGCCGCCGCCACGACTTCATTGTCAGTGATAAAGTGCCCACTCTTGGTTTTGCCCTGAGCGGTCGTGTAAGAGTAGGTACCGTCGACATGGGTAGTGCCGTTGAGCATCCATACGGCAAGCTGGGTTGCGGCGCGGGCACGATCGGGTGAAAGATGGTAACCGCCAAACGACGTGGCGGTAGGATATCCGTGACAAACGATTGCCGCGAACTCGTCGTCGAGCCACACCCAGCCTTGATCAAAGTTGAGCCATGGGCCGCCCGGCTTGGTGGGGCCGGGGCGCTCCTGGTTCATGCAGTAGGCAATCGAGGCGTCTTGAGCTTCATACTTGCCGATGAGGAAGGGCCCACAATCATCGCTAATAGTGCGGAAGCCGAGCTGGTCGTAGCCATCGACGGCAAATGCGGCTCCCGGTGCCAGGCAGCCGAAAAGCAGGAAGAGGAGCAGGAGCAGCGGACCTGTTGCGATTGCGCTGTGGACAGAGTGCGTGGGTGCGTTGGACATGGCTGCTCCTTATCCCTCGTGCGCCGCATGGGGAGGTTGCGACGCGTAGGATGAGGCTACCCCCGAGGTTCATGCGGGTAAGTACCGGAGCCTGACCAAAAGCTTGCCCGATTTCTGACAAATCGAGCTCAAATACAACAATCAGATAAAAGTGCAGGTAGAAGATGGTAAGAAAAGAAAGACAAAGGTCCTCATCTCCACAATTGGCGCGGTTTTCAAACGATTCTCCACAGCTAAAACAAGCATCGACACCCTTGTATCGAACAAGACAACGGCGTTATACTATCCCCCACATATGCGGGCATCGCCAAGTGGTAAGGCATCAGCTTCCCAAGCTGACACTCGCGGGTTCGAGTCCCGTTGCCCGCTCCAGCAAAAAGCACAAGCACGGCAGCGTTACGTTGCCGTGCTTTTTACTACCAAGCGCCGGGGCTCGAACCCGCCAGGGTGCGAGCGTTAAGCAAACGCGAAGCGTTTGTAGCGAGCAGGCGAAGGCGCCGACAGGCGTCTGAAGCCGGT
>CALINZ010000295.1 GCA_938045085.1 uncultured Collinsella sp.
TGGCTGATGATCTGTTCGCGACAAAGACTCGATAGGTAGCCCCCTCTATGACCTTTTATAAGTTGCGGTGAAATAGGGACTAAATTTGGGGTTGAATCGTTTAAACAGTCCCTATTTCACCGCAACTTATGGGAGGGATAGAAAAAAGGCGGAGGCCCTGGGGAGGGACTCCGCCTTATATACAGGGGGCGATGTTATTCGCGGGCTGGGGGATTAGACCAGGCGGGCGTTGATCGTCTTGGCGATCTCGGCGGCGTCGGTGGAACCCTTGACGGTGGCACGGAAGTCCTCGTCCATGAGCGCCTCGGCGACCTTGGACAGGATCTTAAGGTGCGTGGTGCCGGCCTGGGCACCCGGGATGAGCAGCGCGATGGCCACGTTGACGGGAGCGCCGTCCATGGTGTCCCAACCGGTCACACCGGACTCGTCCTTGACGACGATGACTGCAGCCTCGGTAATGGCGTCGGACTTGGCATGCGGGATGGCGAAGCCCTCCATCATGCCCGTGGTGCCCTCGGCCTCGCGGGCCAGGAAGGCGTTCATCACGGCGTCGGCGTCGCTGGCGATACCGGCCTTGACAGCCTGGTTGGAAACGAAGCTCAGAGCCTCGTCACGAGAAGCGAAGTCCTCGGCGACAAAGACATTCTCGACCTTCACGAAGTCGGCAGCCTCGGCCTTGGGGGCCTCGACGGCAGCGGCCTTGGGGGCCTCAACGGACTTGGCTACAGGAGCGGCCTTCTGATTCTTCTCGAAGTCGTACTTCTTGAAGGCCACGAACAGGATGCCACCGACCACAGCGCCGATGAGGATCGCGAGGACCCACAGCGGACCGTTCTCGACAACGGGCAGGACCAGGAAGCCGCCGTGAGGCGCCGGATCGTGAACGTTGAAGAAGATGGTCAAGATGGAAGCGATGGAAGAACCGAGCATCATGATGGGCATGACGGGCCAGATGTTCTTGGTCATGAACGGAATGGCGCCCTCGGTGATGTGGGTGCAACCAAGGATGAGGTTGACGATACCGGCGTCATGATCCTCCTGGCTGAAGTACTTCTTGCCGACAACGACGGCGAAGGTGGTGATCAGCGGCGGAACGATGCAAGCGGCGGAGACGGCAGCCATGAAGTTGGTGCCGAAGTTGTAGGTCTCGGTGCGGGGGCAGAAGGTGGTGGACAGGGCAATAGCGATGGGAGGAACCATGCCGCCCACCATGACGGCGGCCATCACCTCGTAGTTACCGGAGGCAAGAGCTGCGGTGCCAAAGACGTAGGCTGCCTTGTTGACCGGGCCGCCCATATCAAAGGCGCACATGCAGCCGATGGCCAGGCCAAGGATCACCGGACCGGAGTTACCGAGGCTCTGCAGGAAATCCATCATACCCTGGTTAATGGCAGCCATGGGGCCGGAAATACCGAGCATGACCAGGCCGACGATGGCGGTAGAGCACAGCGGATACAGGAAGATTGCCTTCAGGCCATTAAGGCTCGCGGGAATTTTAGAGAAAACCTTCTCGAGCAGCAGGATGACATAGCCGGCGAGGAAGCCGCCGACGATGCCGCCCAGGAAGCCGAAGCCCACGCCGGCGCCACCGGCGTCGATCATGCCGGTCTCGGCGTTAACAGGCAGGCCCTGGATGGCAATCATACCGGCAACGAAACCGGGGACGAGCGCCGGGCGCTTGCCGATGGATTCGGCGATGTAGGCGGAAAGCACCGGAACCATGAGGTTCATGGCGATGCCGCCGATGATCTTGAGCATCGCAGCAAAGCTGTTGTAGTCGGCAGCCGTCGAATCAAAGGACGTGATGCCCCACAGGAACGAAATGGCGGTCAGAACACCACCGGCAACGACGAAGACCAGCATGTGGCTGACGCCGTTCATGAGGTGCTTGTAGATGACGTGGCCGATGGACTCCTTCTCCTCGACCTCGTCCTCGACATCGGCGGCAGCGGCAACCTTGTCGTCGCCCTTGGCGGCGAGCGCGCGGTCGATCAGCTTACCAGCAGCCTCGACAGACAGGGCCTTGGAAACACCAACGGAAACCATGGGCTTACCGGCGAAACGCTCAGCCTGGACATCCTTATCGGCTGCGACGACGACGGCCTTGGCACCGGCGATCTCGCTCTTGGTGAGCTCGTTCTCGACACCGACCTGGCCATGAGTCTCGACCTTAATGGTCAGACCGCGCTCGGCAGCTGCCTTCTCCAGCGCCTCCTTCGCCATGAAGGTGTGCGCAATGCCGGTCGGGCAACCGGTCGCGGCGATGATGTCAAACTTAGCCATGTGTCCCTCCTTCTTGAGTACAGCGCCCTCGGGCGCTCCCCTACACGCGCTTCGATGCGCGTTTTTCCACAACTGAAAGATACCAACCTACCGTCCGCGTGAGAAGAGACAAGGCGCAATTCTCCGGTGAAAGGTTCTTTCATAACCGTAAACGGCAAGTGAAAGTTTACCATCAACACTTGAAACGGCAAGGTGTATCTTGTAATTGAAAATGCCCGTATACTATGGCATTGCAAATCAAGTTAGATTTTCATGCCAACCAGGAGCCATCCATGACCGATAGTAGCAAAAGCGCACTTTCCCTCATTAGTACCCACCAGGGATACAGCGAGTCCGAGCAGCGCATTGTCGACTATATATTGGAGCACCAGTCCGAGGCGCCACGCCTCACGGCGGCTCAGCTCTCGCGCGCTGCCGCCACGTCCGAGGCGACCGTTTCGCGTTTCTGCCGCAAGCTGGGCTTTGGCAGCTTCCGCAGCTTTCAGTTTTCGTTGGCGCGCGACTTAGAGAGTCAGCGCAACGAGGGCCTGACCGACGAGGTCTCGCTCGACAACATGGAGCAGAGCCTTAAAAATATCCTCGCCGCCAAGGTGAGTGAGCTTAATGCGACCATCGACGGCATTGATCACGACACGTTGGCCGCAGTTGTACACGCGCTTAAGAATGCCGGCGTTATTGAGTTTGCGGCCGTAGGCAACACCAACGCCGTCGCGCTCGACGCGACGTTCAAGTTCTCGCAGCTGGGCCTTCGTTGCATGGCAAGCACCATCAGCGAGACCTCGATTGGTTTTGCGCTCACGCTGCGCCCCGGTGACGTTATCGTGCTGATCTCAAACTCCGGCAAGTCGCGCCGTCTGAATCGCATGGCAAAAGCGGCTCGCGACTGCGGCGCAACCGTAGTCGTCATCAGCAGCGACAGCAAATCCCCGCTCGCGCGCCTGGCAGACCACACCTTTAATACCGTCAACCACGAAGCACTACTGACAACGGGCGACTTCGCGTTCTCCAAGATGAGCGCCACGATGATCATCGAGGTCATCTACAACTTCCTGCTGCCCGAGATTGAAGACGCTCGCGAGCATATCAGCTACTACGAGGAGCTCATCCAGCCGGATAAGGTCGTTGAGTAAAACGCGTAGTGGGACAAAAATTTCAGTCTATTTTGTCCCACCAACACCGCTGATACGACCTAACCTCGAGCTTCTTCAAGCATCTGCTTGGCATGCGCAAGACTTGCCTCCGATTGGTCGCCGCTGAGCATGCGGGCAATCTCGGCAGTGCGAGCATCCCCAGCCACCTCATCCAGATGCGTCTGGGGAACGTCGCCGGGCTCTTTACTGACCACGTAGTGCTTGTCGGCCATAACCGCAACCTGCGCCAGGTGTGTTACGACGATGACCTGATGCGTGGCGGCAAGATCGGCCAGCACACCAGCAAGAGCGCGGGCCGTGGAGCCGCCGACACCAGCATCGACCTCGTCAAACACCAGCGTATCGACACCGTCCGCGTTACCGAGGACAACCTTACTTGCCAACATGACGCGGCTGAGCTCGCCGCCCGACGCAATGCGGCGCAGGGGACGTGGAGTCAAACCGGCACCGCTGCGGTATAGCAGCTCGTAGCTCGAAGGACCAACGGGCGTCCACTCAGCACGGGGAAGATCACGCGACTCCCAGACGAGCTCGGCGCCGCCCATCTCCAGGCGAGCCATCTGGCGGCAAACCTCGTGGCAGAAGCGCGGGGCCGCCATATTGCGAGCGCGCTTAAGTGCCTTGGCAGCGGCAAACAACTCGTGCTCGGCGCTCCCGAGTGCCTCACGCGCCTTTCTGATCTGTTCATCGCCATCATCGACCAGGGACAGCAGCTCTTGCGAGCGATCGCGCATGGCAAAAACATCGTCCATGGTAGGACCCCACTGACGCAGCAGGCCCTTGAGGTCGGAATACCGTTCACGCATGCGAGCGAGCTCGCACGGATCGAAGGCGACGCCATCGCGATAGGCACGAAGTTCGTTCGCGCAATCCTCAAGGGAGATACAGGCATCCGAAAGCAAATCGGCAATGTCGCCAAGTTTGCGATCGACGGAAGCCATACGGGAAAGCTCTGCCACGGCGCTGTTCACGGCATCGAGCGCTCCCCCTTCAGAGGCAAGCGATGCATGGGCATCGTTAGCCGTGGCAACCAGTACCTCGGCATGTTCGGAGCGCGGCAGCAGTTCCTCGAGTTCCTCATACTCGCCCGGTTTGGGGTCGACCTCGCCGATGCGCTCGAGCGCAAAGCGCGCTTCCTCGACGCGGCTTCCCTGCGCACGCGAGGTCTCTTCGACACGTCGAACCTCCTTAGCGGCAGCGCGCGAAGCCTTAAAGCAGGCGCGGTAGTGCTCGAGCGCCTCGAGTGCAGGGCGCCCTGCCCAGGCATCGACCATCGCAACATGATGCGCCGGATCGAGCAAGCGCTGGTGCTCGTGTTGGCCGCACAGATCCACCATCACGCCAACGCGCTCCGAAAGCTCGCGCACACTGGCGATGCGGCCGTCAATCTTCACGCGGCTGCGGCCCTCGGCAGAAAGACTGCGCTGCACGGTGAAGCCCTCCGTGTCGTGCGGGCCGTCAAACAGGCGCGCCTCGACGCTCGCCAGCGCCTCGCCCTCGCGCACCGTAGACGAATCCGCGCGCTCACCCAAAATAAGCTTGAGGGCCGAGAGCAGCGCGGTCTTGCCGGCGCCGGTCTCGCCGGTCAGGACAGTCAGGCCAGCACTCGGCAGCAGCGTCGCCTCGCGAATGAGCGCAATGTTAGAAACCTGCAGCTCATCGATCATGACGGACTCCGTAGAATACGCGGCTCACCGAGTTATAGAAGCTCTCGGGGCCGTAATCCAGCAGCAACACATCTCCGGGCCCGCGGCGCACCGCCACGCTCTCAACGGTGCCATCGCAGGTAATAAACTGTCCATCGATAGCGATTGCCGGAACACTCGGACGGTCATCAGACATAAAGATTTCGACGACATCACTTGGCGAAGTCAAGAAGGCACGGGCCTGAATGGTGTGCGGTGCAATGGGTACGCAGACCATGCCCGTATAGTCGGGGCTCACGATGGGGCCGCCGGCACTGAGCGCGTAACCCGTAGAACCAGTCGCCGTGGACACGACCACGCCGTCGCCACGCAGTCGGTCGATATGGTGGCCCGACACCGTGATGTCGAACTCGACCATATCGGACAGGGGGCCGCGCGTAAGCGCCATGTCGTTGAGGGCGAAGGTGCGCACGACATCCTTCGTACCGTCTTCGCGCACGGACACGATATCCGCGGCGATGGTGGCGCGACGGCTCACGTGCAGCTCGCCGGAAAGGGCGTCGCTCACGACCTGCAGAATGTCGCGCTCCTCGGGGCTCGCAGCAGTTAAAAAGCCCAGGTGACCATAGGAAAGACCGAGGATAGGAATCTCGCGATGGTTGAGGATGCGGGCAGCGCGCAGCAACGTACCGTCACCGCCGAGCGTAATGACCAGATCGGAGCCGTCAATATCAGGCGTGCTCTGAATCTTCGATCGCTGGTCGGCAGCCCATGCGACCTCATAGCCCTGGCGCGTCAGCCAAAGCTCAAGCATCAGGCCGCTCTCGACCGCCTCTTGTTTGTAGTAATTGGGAACCAGAAAGACCTTCATAGCGTTGCAGCTTTCTCGCTCAAAACCGATACCTGGGATTGCAGCTCATCGTCGGTGCGGTCGCCGGAGTCAAATCTCGTGCCGTACAGGAAAAACTCAACGTTTCCCTTGGCACCATGAATGGGCGACACGCACACATCGACCGGGAACAGCCCCTTAGAGGCAAAGAGTTCAACTGCCGCAACGAGTGTATCACGGCGCACGGCGGGTTCGGTCACAATGCCGCCCTCGCCCACCAGCGCCGCCGGAGCCTCAAACTGCGGCTTTACGAGCGTGCAGAATGCACCCGTAGGCGCGAGGCACGCCAGCACCGCATCGATAATGTTCGCGATGCTGGTAAACGAGACATCACACACTGCCAGGTCGATGGCGCCGGCATAGCCAAGCTCAGGCAGCTGCGTCACGTTTGTGCGCTCATGCAGCGTCACGCGATCGTCCTGACGCAATGACCAATCGAACTGGGCGCGACCCACGTCCACCGAGACAACGGTCGCAGCTCCGCGCTTGAGCAGGCAATCGGTAAAGCCGCCGGTAGAGCAGCCCACATCCAGGCAGGCAAGGCCCGTCGGATTGATGCCAAACGCATCAAGTGCGCCTTCGAGCTTAAGACCGCCACGGCCAACATAGGGAATGCGCCCCTTCACGTGCAGCGGCAGCCCCGGGATCACCTTAAGCCCCGGCGAAGTCAAGCGCTCACCGCCACTCGAGACCAAGCCGGCCATAAGAGTGCGAAGGGCATCCGCGCGATCGGCGCAGATGCCCTGTGAAATCAGTTCGTCATCAAGACGCACGCGTTTCATGAATGCCATCAACCATTCGTATCCGGAGATGCGGCCTAGCTATCCTGGGATTCGTTTGCCGCATCCTCATCGTATTCCTGCTCGAGCTTGTCGGCCTCACGCGGCGTCAACTCAAACTTGTCGACCATATCGACCGCGCGGGAGCCCAGCTCAATCGCTTCGTCAAACAGATCGAGTGAACGCTCCAAGGAGGTATCCTTGGAGCGAACGGTAGCGATGATCTGGTCCAGACGGTCCGAAATCTCGTCAAAGTTGCGGACAGAACCCTCTGGCATGGCTACTCCTCGACGGAGTCGGCCTCGACGGCCTCAGCAGCGTCCGCATCCTCGGCAAGTACACCGGCGGCAGCCTGAGCGGCAGCGACCTTGGCGGCCGCCTCGGCAGCCTGCGCCTCCTCGCGAGCGCGATCCTCGGCCAGCAGTTCCTGGTACAGGTCCTCGCCCGGCAACTCCTCGCTGCGCGCGATCTTGCCCAGCACGCCGTTGACGAACGACGCG
>CALINZ010000296.1 GCA_938045085.1 uncultured Collinsella sp.
AGTGCACGGGCTGTGGCCTGTGCGGCATGGCGTGCCCGCAGCGCGTGATTGCCTTCGTCCCCGGCTACCAGAACATTCTGGTGCGCTGCAACAACACCGATAAAGGTGCCATTGCGCGCAAGGTCTGCGACACGAGCTGCATCGGTTGCGGTATGTGCGCCAAAAAGTGCCCTGCCGGCGCTATCCGCATCGAGGACAACTGCGCCCATATCGACGGCGTGGACTGCCTGTCGTGCGGCATGTGCGCCGTCGTCTGCCCGCATGGCGCCATCCACGACCGCACCGGCATCGCCGCCGGCGTGTAGAAGGGAATCACCATGGCACAGGAATTCACTTTTACCGTTAACGGTGTCGAGCACACGACGACGGAGAATAAACCACTGCTGCGCTATCTGCGCGACGACCTGCACATTCACTCCGCCAAGGACGGCTGCTCCGAGGGCGCCTGCGGCACCTGCACCATCCATGTGGACGGTGCGGCCGTCAAGGCGTGCGTGCTGACCACCGCTCTTGCCGCCGGCCGCAACATCGTGACCGTCGAGGGCCTGCCCGAGGACGTGCGCGAGGCCTTTGTGTACGCCTTTGGCGCCGTGGGCGCCGTGCAGTGCGGTTTTTGCATTCCCGGCATGGTCATGGCGGGTGCGGCGCTCATCGCCGAGGACCCCGAGCCCACCGAGGAGCAGATCAAGTACGCCATTCGCGGTAACGTCTGTCGCTGCACCGGCTACAAAAAGATTATCGAGGGCATCTCGCTGGCCGCTGCGGTGCTCCGCGGCGAAAAGCAGATCGACGAGGACCTGGAGCGCGGCGATGACTACGGCGTGGGCAAGCGCGCCTTCCGTATTGACGTGCGCAAGAAGGTGCTCGGCGAGGGCAAGTATCCCGACGACATCGACGAGCTCGATCAGCCGGGCCTGACCTATGCCAGCGCCGTTCGCTCCAAGTATCCGCGCGCCCGCGTGCTCTCCATCGACCTCCAAGGCCGAGGCCCTGCCCGGTGTGGTGGGCATCCTGCGAGCCGAGGACGTGCCGGTCAACCAGGTCGGCCACCTTATCCAGGACTGGGACGTCATGATCGCCCAGGGCGATATCACCCGCTGCGTGGGCGACGCCATCGTTTTGGTAGTCGCCGAGGACGAGGCGACGCTCGAGAAGGCCAAGAAGCTCGTAAAGATCGATTACGAGCCGCTGGAGCCCGTGCGCAACATCGCCGAGGCCAAGGCCGCCGACGCCCCGCGCCTGCATGACAGTTTCTTTGCTTTTGGCAACACGGTGGAGCTCAAGGACAACGTGTGCCAGAGCCGTCACGTGACGCGCGGCGACGCCGCCAAGGCGCTAGCGGAGAGCGCATTCACCGTGACGCAGCGCTTTACCACGCCCTTTACCGAGCACGCCTTCTTGGAGCCCGAGTGCGCCGTCGCCTTCCCGTACAAGAACGGCGTCAAGGTGCAGTCGACCGACCAGGGCGCCTACGATACGCGCAAAGAGTGTGCCCACATGTTTGGCTGGGACAACGAGCCCGAGCGCGTGGTCGTCGAGACCATGCTCGTGGGTGGCGGCTTTGGCGGCAAGGAGGACGTGTCCATCCAGCACCTGGCCGCGCTCGCCGCATATAAGTTCCAGCGTCCTGTGAAGTGTAAGCTCACGCGTGCCGAGTCGCTCGCTTTCCATCCCAAGCGTCACGCCATGGACGGCACCTTTACACTGGGCTGCGACGCCGAGGGCAACTTTACCGGCCTGGATTGCGAGATCAACTTTGATACCGGTGCCTACGCGTCGCTGTGCGGCCCGGTGCTCGAGCGCGCCTGTACGCATGCCGTCGGCCCCTACAAGTACCAGAACACCGACATTCGCGGCTTTGGTTACTACACCAACAACCCGCCTGCCGGCGCGTACCGCGGCTTTGGCGTCTGCCAGTCCGAGTTTGCGCTCGAGAGCCTGATCGACCTGCTGGCAGAGAAGGTCGGCCTGGATCCGTGGGAGATTCGCTACCGCAACGCCATCGAGCCGGGCGAGGTTCTGCCCAACGGCCAGATTGCCGATTGCTCCACGGCGCTTAAAGAGACGCTGCTCGAGGTCAAGGATGCCTACTACGCGCATCCCGGACACGCCGGCATTGCCTGCGCCATGAAGAACGCCGGCGTGGGCGTGGGCCTGCCCGATGCCGGTCGCTGCAAGATTCGCGTCGAGGATGGCCGCGCCGTGGTCTACGCCGCCACGTCCGACATCGGCCAGGGCTGCAACACGGTCTTTTTGCAGGACGTTGCCGAGGCCTGCGGTCTGCCGCTGAGCTGCATTGCTAATGGCGAGTGCTCCACCGAAAACGCTCCCGACTCCGGCACCACGTCTGGCTCGCGTCAGACGGTCGTGACCGGCGAGGCCGTGCGCGGTGCCGCCTTCCTGCTGCGCGATGCCATGCTTGACATCGAGGCCGGCAAGCCCGCACCCGATACTCCCGTGAGCGCGCATGGCGACGGCGTCAAGATTGAGTACGACGACGGTCGCGCCTATCAGCTGCGCACGCAGGAGCTCGTCGCCGGCCAGGGTATGCATCCTCAGGATCCCGCGGCTGCCATCAAGGCGCTCGAGGGATGCGAGTTTGGCTACGTGTACCTGGAGCCGACCGACAAGCTGGGCGCCGACGTTCCCAACCCCAAGAGCCACATCTGCTACGGGTTTGCCACGCATGTGGTCATTCTGGATGATGACGGCCGCGTGAGCGAGGTCTATGCCGCGCACGATTCCGGCAAGGTGGTCAACCCCATCTCCATCCAGGGTCAGATCGAAGGCGGCGTGCTCATGGGTATGGGCTATGCGCTTACCGAGGACTGGCCGCTCAAGGACTGCGTACCCCAGGCAAGGTACGGTACGCTCGGGCTGTTCCGTGCGCCCGAGATTCCGAATATCCACGCCATCTACGTGGAGAAGGACGAGCTGTTGCCCGTGGCATACGGCGGCAAGGGCATCGGTGAGATCGCAACGATTCCCACGGCGCCCGCCGTACAGAACGCCTATCGCGCATTCGACGGCAAGCTGCGTCCGGATCTGCCCATGGTGGATACGCCGTACAGCCGCGCCCGTCACCGCGGGTAGGGTAGAGCGCGGACGACCATTGCTGACGGGCTGTTCGCGCTCAACACCAACTGCATATGCTGTGCCTTTGGCCCCGACTCCATCGCGAGCCGGGGCCTTTTGTTTGGAGCGCCTCCGCATACGGAAACTGCGTCCCGGAATCGTGCCTCAGAATGGGATGTGTTTTCCGCTGGCCGGCCGTTTGGAAAGTGCATCCCAGTTTGAGCGTTTATTCCGGGATGCGGTTTCCGCTGAAGGACTCAACCGGAAAGCACGGCCTGTTCCGAGACCTGATTCCGGGACACGCTTTCCGCTAGGCCCGCCATCCGGAAAGTGCGTCCCGTTTTGAGCGTCCAGGCTGGGACGTGCTTTCCGTTGGCGTGGCCGTTGGGAAAACGCGGCCCAGATAGGGGGGATGCCATTCGGCGATGCGTGGCCTAGCAGCTCCTACAGGTCCACCTCGTTGAGCCATGTCGGTAGAGCGGTCTGCCGGATGCCTGCCGTCTGCAGCTTTTTGGCGAGCATTCCTGCCGAGCGGACCTCGTTCATGGTAAAGCGCAGCAGAGGGTGGCCGTAGAGCGATAGGTGCGCCTCGCGCTGTCGTTCGGCAACGAGCGCCTCGGCGGTGGTGCGTCCGGCCAGCATGGTCTGGTCGGTATATTTGATGAGCCCGTCGAGCTCGCCCAGCGTGAGTTCCCGCGCCTGGCGCTCCCAGGCAAAGTCCGTTCGTATGGGCTTGGCCGAATCGAAGGGGGTCCGTCAGCTCGTATTGAAGCCAGTCGGGCGCAAAGCCCGTCTCGATCATGACGGCTCGGGCGACCGATTCCCCGCCGCTCTCGGCGCGGGCGTCGGCATATCGAAGTGTCGTGAGGGCGGTGCGAATCGCGCGATCATTGCGGGCGGTCACTCGTTGCTCGACGGCCTCCATCAGCTGTTCCGGCGCAACGCCGAGCTTTGAGATCGCCGAATCGGCAATGGGCATGCCGTCGGCAAAACCAGTTTGCAGCAGGCAATCTGTGGCCGTTTGGATGGGCGGCGTTACCGATATGCCGGCCCTGCGTATTGCTCCGGCCGGCTCAATCTGGTGTCGCTGAATATGTGCGCCCGGACGAGCCGACGGCTTTGTCGAGCTGCAAACATGCACGACGTTCAGGTGTCGCCACGAGACCTCGAGCCCCAGCAGGCAAGCTGCCGAAAACGAGCAGAACGTCCAATCGGGATGGATGATCGCAAGGGCGCGGATAATCTCGCAATGGCGTTGCGCTCGGTTTAGTTCATCCCAGAGCGCCTTCCGTGCGAACAGCCCCGGCATGGGCGAGATGACCATGTCACCGGTGCGCCGAAGGAGCGCTTTGCGGATCGCCGCACTCGGGGGAATCAGACAGCGGCCCTCTTGTTCGGCTTGAGTGAGCAGTTGGTCGATGAGTTGGTCATTGCAATGGGTCATGAGCTACCGCCTCCTTTTGGGTAGCAAAAACGTATCAGCTGGAACTTGCCGCTCAGCTGACCAAAAGCTGACCAAAATCTAACCATGCAGGTAGATGGCCTGCTTTTGGCGACATATTTCTTGTTTGAATCGGTGGGCGGTAATCGGCGACCGTGAACGGTAGCTGGATATGAAGTCTTGGTAAGTTTCAGGACGTGTACTTTTTGAAAAAGAGCATTCTATCTGCTGTTTTGTGTTTCTGGATCGCATATTTGAAGGCATGTGATAAGGGCGGCGGACTGTCGCCTTGTACCTGAGGAAACCGTGACCCGGAATTGCCGCTCGGAACGGGACAAGCTTTCCGGAACAGCCCTCAACCGGAAACTGCGTCCCGGATTCGACGCTCAGAATGGGATTCGCTTTCCGGTAGAAGCTTCAGCGGAAAGTGCATCCCAGAATTCAGGCTCAGAACGGGACACGCTTTCCGGATGGCATGCTTGGCGGAAACTACGGCCCAGTTTTTGGCTCCAGAACGGGATACATTTTCCGGAACGGTCCACGTGCGGGGGTGTACCGCCCCTTTTGCGTGCGCCGCTTGTCGAATTGCGTTATAGCTAGCTATATTATAGGAAGGTATAATATAGCTAGCTATAACGCAAAGGAAGGATGGCCCTATGTTTATCGGAAGAACAGTGGAAATGTCCGAGCTCAATCGACTGTATGGCACGGGCTCCTTTGAAATGCCTGTGATTTACGGCCGCCGTCGCGTGGGTAAAACGCGTCTTATCACAGAGTTTATCCAAGGCAAGAAGGCTATTTACTTTCAAGCTCGTCGTACCAATGCAGTGGCAAACCTGCACGGCTTTAGCCAGGCGATACTTGCGGGTTCGGTTGGTGCTGCAGGTGTGTCGTTTCGTAGTTTTGACGAGGCGTTCGATGCGTTGGCCACCATGGCTCGCACGGAACGTTTGATTGTCGTGATTGACGAGTATCCCTATCTCGCCCAATCGAATCCCGAGATCAGCTCGTTGCTGCAAGACAAGATCGATCACTTGTACAAAGAGACCAAGCTCATGCTTATCCTGTGCGGGTCGTCGCTTTCGTTCATGGAAGAGCAGGTGCTGGGCTACGAGAGTCCGCTATACGGTAGGCGTACGGCCCAGTTTAAGATCATGCCGCTGGATTTTACGACGACCCTCGGCTTGTGGCAGAGCATGGGTCGCGAAGACGCTGCGGTTTGCTATGGCATGACGGGCGGCATTCCTGCATATATCGAGAAAGTCGATCCTTCCGTATCGCTCGAGGACAACATCAAACGCCTTTTTCTTACTCCTACGGGCTATCTCTTTGAGGAGCCGAGTAACCTGCTATTGCAAGAGTGCCGCAATCCCGAGCAATATGATGCGATCGTGCAAGCAATTGCCCAGGGGCGCTCGAAGATCTCAGAGATTGCGAGCTCTATGGGAATCCCTGCGAGCAACGTAAAGAGCTATGTGGATAAGCTGGCGTCGCTTGGGATTGTCGAGCGCGAGCTGCCCCTAAACGAGACGAGCAATAAGCGAGCCGTGTATCTGCTGAGCGACCAGATGTTTAGGTTCTGGTACAAGTTTGTGCCGCAGAACATTGGGCTGATTCAAAACGATATGGCCGAGATGGCGTATAGGCGCATTGAGCCGCACGTATCGGATTACATGGGTACGGTCTTTGAGCTTATATGCAGACAATACGTGTACGAACTCGCACGCGCGGGCGAACTTGGTGTGGTGCCGGCAACAGTTGGCCGTTGGTGGGGAACGGACAATCGGACGCGTACGCAGGAAGAGATCGATTTGATTGTCGACGACGGAGAGGGCGCGGCGCTCTTTGCGGAGTGCAAATGGCGTAACGAACCGGCAGGCGAGGATGTTCTGGAAAAGCTCGTGTACCGAAGCGAGCTCTTTAGGCGTCAGCATAAAAGCTACGTGATCTTCTCGAAGCGTGGCTTTACGCAAGGATGTCAGGAAGCTGCGGCGAGCAGGGGAGATACCAAGCTGATTTCGTTTGCCGAGATGTGCGAGCGGAGATAACCAAGCGCGCTCTGATGTGATTGCTCGGAATGGGTCGCGCTAAGGATGCCAAGCGTAAAACCTACAATGAAAATGGCGTAAAAACTACATTGAGAACGGCGTAAAAACAGCATTGAGAATGGCGTAATTTCGTATATCGCATGATCGCCCGAGCTTGCACACGGCCTTTTGCGAGCTCTTGCCATGAACGAGAGCCAGGCTGTCACGTACAAGACGCTCATAAAGGACGCCTCGTACGGTGAGACGGGCCCCGACGAGAGGACCATCGCTGCGCACCTGGATCTCTTCAACAGGCTCAAGCTGACCGAGGACCTGTGCGGATGGGAGCCATCGAGGTCAAGCTGAGTGATGCGAAAGCAGACGATGGAGCGAGAAATCTCAAGGCGCTGGAGAGGAAAGTGCTCTCCAATCCTGCCGCCCAGAATGCCGCGCCGGCGTTTTTGGCGGTCGTGGTTGGAAAGGGGAGCATTGCCTACACACGCGACGACGGCGTGGCGGTGATCCCCATGGCGGCACTTGGGGCGTAGTGGTTTTGCGGGCGTGCCGTGCTTCCTTTACCGAAAATCCATTTGGTAAACCAGATGCTCGCGGATAGAATAAAGTTGACGGCAGCCCAAGTTCTGGAGAGCTGGGAAACGCCGTTGCTTGGTCAAGAGGTCGGTGCCTTAATGGCAGCGACTTGTTATGCTTCGAATGCTGCTTGAGTGCCTCGGAAAGTTCGATAAGCGCCGTGAAGAGCGAGACCAAAGCAACCAAGAGCTCTACGAGCTCTGATGGGCCCGGGATGACCTCTGATTCAAGTCACCGGGCCTCAATCTTTTTCATCCATTTGAATAGAGCGGGCGACTCTCTTGGGGCCATCTGCATGGCGCGTGCCTGGCGCGCGTGGCACAGCATCCCATTTTTGTGTCCGCACGGGTGGCTACGCTTACCGCAACGTAGCCATTCGTGGAAAGGACGGATGTCATGGCAACGGATAAGACCGGTTATGTGAGCGTTGGCGCCGAGATAGAGGACGAGGTTATGCCCGACCGCGTGATCTTTAGCATTGGCTTTGGTGGTCGCCGCACCACCAAGGAATCGTGCCTGGAGGATTACAACACCGATCGCGCCCGCGTAGCCGCCGCGCTGGCGCCCTTTGGTTTGGATAGCGAATTAACATGCTGTCGGTACACTTGTTATGCGCAGATGACGCGCAAGAAGGCGACGATTGTGGGCTACAACTACTATGCGTACGGTACGGTTGCCGCGCCTGTCGATTCGACTGACTTTGCTGCTGTGTGGACCGCACTCAATACCTGCGAGTCACATGCCGACATGAGCATTCGATTTGAGTTGGCGGATCAGCGCGCGGCGGAAGACGCCCTGATTGCCCGTGCGGTTGAACGTGCTTGCGGCAACGCGCAGGCACTTGCCGTTGCGGCGGGGTCTATGCTGGGCGGCGTCAAGCATATCTCGTATAACAGTCGGGCGGCGGGCTATGGTCGAACATACTGTGTTGCCGCGTGTGCTCCCGATGGGGCGTCCGGAGGCTCCGAGGAGACGGTGCTGGAGCCAGAGCCTATCGAGGTCGAGTGCTCCGTGGATATGGAATGGTGGCTGGAGTAGGAAGCAGGTGCTGAGCGGCTGAGGGACCGAGGCTTCGCTACCGAAAAAACCATTTGTTAAACTCAATGTCCGTGGGTAGAATAAGGTCGACGGCAGCCCAAGTTGTGGATAGCTGGGCAGCGCCGTTACTTCGATTAAGGGGTCAATGCCTTAACGGCGTCGACCCCTCTTCTTTTGCTTCGTACGCTGCTTAAGTGCCTCGGAAAGTCCGATAAGCGCCGTGAGGAGCGAGACCAAAGCGGTCAGGAGCTTCACGAAATCAATCAGATCGGTCATGGGCATCACCTCCCGTCGCATGGAGGGCGCTGCCCGGCACATGGAACTGCCGTCAACAACTGCCATTCTATCAAAGCGCGGTCATAAATACGAATATATGTTCGATAATAACAGCAACGTGATTCCCTCGAATAGCAGCCTTTCGTAAGGGCGGCAGAAGACGGCGCTGGGCGATTGGGGCTAGACGCGCAGGTCTTCGTCACCGAAAGCCCGTTTGATTAACCAGCCCTCTGTAGGTACACTGCATATTGATGGGCCCGGGATGACCGCTGATTCAAGTCACCGGGCCTAAATCTTTTTCATGCATTTGAATAGAGCGGGCAACTCTCTTGGGGCCGTCTGCATGGCGTGTGCCTGGCGCATGGTATTGTGCCCCACTTTCATGTCCGTACGGGCGCCTATCCTTACGGCAATGTAGCCGCCTATGTAGCAAGCGGCAGGCAACGGAGAAAGGCCCTAACCGTGTCAGCTGAAAAGACGCCGTGTATCTCGGCTATCGATACGACGAACTTTGCGCGCCAGATTGTGCTGGACTTTGAGTTTGCGCCGGTGCCAAAGCAGCGCCAGCGCCGTGGGCTGCGCAATGAGATTATTGAGGCCGGCGCCGTCAAGCTCGATTACCACGGCAACGTTATGGGTGAGTTCTCGCAGTTTGTGCAGACAGAATTTACCGAAGGCGTTGCGTATCCCGTCCGCGAGCTTACGGGGATATCGGCTGTGGACACCGCGATGGCCGATCCGCTCTATGTGGTGATCAAAAGGCTCAGCGATTGGATCGGTCGCTACTCCGCACAGGTAGTTTGCTGGAGTGGGGCGGATCGTCGACAGCTTTTGACCGAGTGCCAGGCAAAGCACATCGACCTTTCCGCATTTCCTACGGACTGGGCCGACCTGCAGGCGTTTTACACCTCGATCATGGACGTGGGCAGCCACGGGTGTGTCTCTTTGAGTGACGCGGCGACGTGGTTTGGCATCGAGTTCGACGAGTCGACGGGTCACGCCCACAGCGCCCTAGCCGATGCGCGCGTGACCGCTAAGTTGCTCAAGCAGGTAATGGACGGGGGCTACCACGTGAGCCCGCGTGCCCAGGAAGTCCGCCAGCGGTGGGGGATGGGCGAGCGAGCCCAGACACGCCTTTCCAGCAAGTGCCCCGAGCTGAGCGATCTGCTGCTGAAGCTGAAGGCGGAGGGGAGATAGGGGGCGTTAGCTGTCTGCGTGGCGCGTGCCTGTCGTGTATCGCTACTCTTCCTGCTGCTCGGCAGGCAGGATGTAGACGTTCTCGGCGTCCACGGCGATTTGCGTGGGGCGGTTGTAGAGGGTGTCGATCTCCATTATGCTCTGCCTGAACGGCGCGACGTCGGGCGTCTTTGCCTGGTGGAGCTTCTCGATGAGTTTCTCGGATTGCTCGTCGTTGAACCTGCCGATGTCCTCTCCTGCACCCTCAAGCGCCTCGTCTATGGGCGTGAACTCGCCGATGGGCGTCGCCGCGATGACGCGACCGAGCATCTTGCCAGCGGACGCGATGCCGCCCAGAAGTGCCACGTCGATAGTGTCGGCAGCGCTTGCCTCGAGTGCGTCGTAACACTCGGTGTAGAGCTCGCGGTACGCAAGCGAGTCCGCTT
>CALINZ010000297.1 GCA_938045085.1 uncultured Collinsella sp.
CGAAAACGCGAGGAAATCGAGTTTTCCGGACCCGCCACAAACCGCATATTCGAGTGACCATGTTCCAGCAGATAATTGGTCAACAGCTCGCACGAACCATACTGGTCGGAGTCGATCGTCGTGCAGCGCGGATGCGCATACATGGACAGGATGACCGTTCGCACTCCCGGCTGGGGAACAAACTCCTCAAAATCGGGAGCCATGCGGTTCATGTTGAGAATCATGCCGTCGACGGGTCGCTCGACCATGCGGCGCGAGGCATCGGCAAGTGTATAGGGCTTGTCGCCGCCCATCTCGATCATAGTGACGGCAAAATCGCGCTCGCGCGCCGCTTGCATGATACCCTCGAGCGTCGCCAGGTTACCGACACGTGTGATGTTGTACATGCACAGGCCAATAGAACGATACGACCCGCCGCGCAACGCCGCTCCAGCAAAATTGGGACGAAAGCCCAGCTCTTCCATGGCGGCCAGCACACGCTTGCGCGTCTTTTCCGTCACGTTGGGCATACCGTTGACCACGCGAGACACAGTCTGGCGGCTCACGCCAGCGAGCGCCGCAACCTCTGCCGCGCTCGCCGAATGACCATTCCTTGTCTGCTGAGCCATGCCTTCCACGCTAACCTGCTTCCCAACTATTCCCCGCGCCCATGGCGCATCGTACATACATCGATAACGTGCTCATGATACCCGAGCCATATACCACAACATGAAAACTTCTGTCAATCAAAACCGCTTACCGAACAAATACAACCGTTCGCGGCTGTTTGAAGTTGTTTTGTTTCTATACATCCCAGCCGGATGTTAACGTGCTCATTGTCAAATGTTCACGTGCTCATTTTGGTTCTAATCATTTTAAGATAGTGTTTATCGGGCTTTTTCACCGCTGAACGCTAACCAGGGAGCCTCCTGAGCGCAAACGCACAATATCGAACAGCGAGACGAGAGGGTGTATGCATATGTCTTTGCTAAACCGCGTACAGCAGCTGCCGAAGGGCTTTGTTTGGGGCGCCGCAACCGCCGCGTACCAAACGGAAGGCTCCACGAAGGTGGCAGGCAAGGGTAAGACCATGTGGGACGATTACCTTGTCGCCCAGGGTCGCTTTTTGCCCGACCCGGCCAGTGATTTCTACAACCGCTACGAGGAGGATATCCGCCTTTCTGCCGAGCATGGACTCAACGCCATTCGTGTGTCCATCGCCTGGACCCGCATCTTCCCCAACGGCGACGATGCCGAGCCCCTCGCCGAGGGCGTTAAGCACTACCACGAGCTGTTCGCCTGCTGCAAAAAGTATGGCGTCGAGCCCTATGTGTCCCTGCATCACTTTGACTCCCCCGCCGCCCTGTTCAACCAGGGCGACTGGCTCAACCGCAAGACCGTCGACGCCTATGTGCGCTATGCCGAGTTCTGCTTCCGCGAGTTCCGCGAGGTCAAGAATTGGTTCACCATCAACGAGCTCATCAGCCTCTCGCACTCCCAATACATCCAAGGCAACTTCCCGCCCAACCATCACTTTGATGTGACGAGCGGCATCCAGAGCCAGCACAACGAGCTCGTTGCCCACGCCCGCGCCGTCAACCTGTATAAGGATCTTGACGAGACCGAGCACCTGGGCGGACGCATTGGCATGGTCAACGTCCTGACGCCGGCATATCCTGCCACAGACTCGCCCGCCGACCAGCACGCCGCCGACCTGTACAACGCCTTCTACACCGACTTCATCATGGACGGCGCCTTCCTGGGTCACTACTCCGCGCGCACCCTCTCACTCATCAACGAGATTCTGCGTGCCAACAACGCCACGCTTACGGTTGAGGACAGCGACATGGAGGAGCTCGCCAAGGCGGCGCCCCGCAACGATATGTTCGGCCTCAACTACTATCAGTCGGCGTTTATCGCCGCCTACGATGGCGAGTCCACCAACAGCTTTAACGGCACCGGAGACAAGGGCACCTCGTGCTTTAAGTTTAAGGGCGTCGGGCAGCAGGTCGATATGCCGGGTATCCCCACCACCGACTGGGATTGGCTCATCTACCCGCAAGGCCTCTACGACACGCTCAAGCACATCAGCGCCACCTATCCCAACCTCCCCGTCATCTATATCACCGAAAACGGCCTGGGCCACAAGGACCCCGAGCCCGACGCAAACGGCATCGTCGCCGATCCCGAGCGCATCGACTTTGTCGACCAGCACATGGAGAAGGTGCTCCGGGCGCGCGCCGAGGGCGTCGACGTCCAGGGCTACTTTATCTGGAGCCTGCAGGACCAGTTCTCGTGGGCCAACGGCTATAACAAGCGCTACGGCCTGTTCTACATCGACTTCGACACGCAAAAACGCTACATCAAGCAGTCGGCACTCTGGTACAAGGAGCTCGCCGACACTATGGCGGACGCGCAGTAGCGCATCGCCTCGCTTTCCCCCGAGAGGGGAGCGGCCCTATGCGATACAAACCCAGCCGCTCCCCTCTCTCCCCCTGGGACCGACCCCGCCTGCACCCGGGCTTTTAGCAAGCGGGAGACCATATAGGTTTTCAACGTCCATGCCATTAAGATTTCATGCAAAGAGGAGCGTGAACTATGGAATCGATCGTTAAGTTCTTGGAGAAAGGTCAGCCGTACTTCGACAAGGTCTCTAAGAACATCTACCTTCAGGCCATTAAAGACGGCTTTTTGGCAGCAATGCCCATCATCCTGTCTTCTTCTGTCTTCCTGCTTATTTCGACCCTGCCGGGCGTTGTCGCCACGGTCGGCGGCTTTACGCTGCCCGACTGGTGGAACGTCGACGTCGTGAACTTCTGCAACAAGGTTTACAACTTCACGATGGGCGTCGTGGGCATCATGGTCGCCGGCACCACCGCAAGCGCGCTGACCGGCTCCAAGAACCGCCGCATGCCTGCCGGCAAGGCCATCAACGCCACGAGCACCATGGTCGCCGCCATGTGCGCTATGCTCATCTTGGCCGTTACCCAGACGAGTGCCAAGATCGACGGCGCCGATGTCTCGGTGTTCTTTACCGACAACATGGGCACCAAGGGCCTGCTGAGCTCCTTTGTCGCCGCATTTGCCACGGTCAACATCTATGCCTTCTGCATTAAGCGAGACATCACCATCAAGCTGCCCAAAGAAGTCCCCGGCGCCATCGCCCAGAACTTCCGCGACATCTTCGCCTTCAGCTTCTCCATCCTGTTTGTCGCCGTCATCGACGTTATCTGCCGCACCTGCTTGGCCGTCCCGTTTGCCAACGTCATCTCCACGCTGGTGAGCCCGCTGTTCGCCGCTGCCGATTCCTACGCCGGCCTCGCCCTCATCTGGTTCATGATCCCGCTGTTCTGGTTCATGGGCATCCACGGCCCCTCGGTCGTTAAGCCTGCCCTCAACGCCGCGCTGTTTGGCAACATCACCACCAACCTCGCCACGCTGCAGGCCGGCGGTCACCCCGCCCTCGCCCTGACCGAAAACTTCGGTAACTACATCGGCGAACTCGGCGGCACCGGCGCCACGTTCATTGTCCCGATCATCTTCCTGCTCTTTATGCGCTCCAAGCAGCTCAAGGCCGTCGGCAAAGCCTCTGTCGTGCCCGTGATGTTCGCCGTCAACGAGCCGCTGCTGTTCGCCGCGCCCATCATCCTCAACCCGTACTTCCTGATCCCGTTCCTGTTTGCCCCCGTGGCCAACGTCCTCATTGGTAAGTTCTTCATCGACTTTTTGGGCATGAACGGCTTTATCTATGCCATGCCGTGGGCACTCCCCGGACCGATCGGCACCTTCATCGACACCAACTTCCAGCCGATCTCTCTGGTCCTGGTTGTCGTCCTGCTGGTCATTGACTTCTTGATCTACTACCCGTTCTGCAAGGCCTACGACAACGTCCTGTGCAAGCAGGAGGCCGAGACCCTGGCCGAAGAAGAGGCCGAGGAGACCAAGGCCGTCAAGACCGCTGCCGCCCCCGCCGTTGAGGCTCCTGTTGTCGAGACCGCTTCTGCCACTGAGGCCTCCGCAGCTCCGTCCGCCCTTAAGGGCAAGGATCTGAGGGTTCTGGTTCTGTGCGCTGGCGCCGGCACCTCTGCACTGCTCGCCAACGCGCTTAAGGAAGGCGCCGACGAGCTGGGCATCGACATTACCGCCAACGCCGGTGCCTACGGCAGCCACTACGCCATCATGGACCAGTACAACGTCATCGTCCTGGCTCCGCAGGTTCGCACCTATTACAACGAGATGAAGGCCGACACCGACCGCCTGGGCATCACGCTGCTGTCGCCCAAGGGCAAACAGTACATCGACCTCACTAAGGATCCCAAGGGTGCCGTCGCCTGGATCGAGGAAAACCTCGAGGCATAAGACGCTGACACCACCTGCCGCTTGCAGACAATAAATGGCCCGTGCATCGATGTGTGATGCGCGGGCCATTTTGTTTAGACCGCACCCGTCCTCCTGTTCATCTCAATCTGTAACATCTAGCCGAGTTTTTCGGTCCTAGCTGTTACAGATCGAGATGAACGCACAGGCCAAGCCGAAAATCTCAATCTGTAACATATAGACCACTTTTGACCGTCTAGTTGTTACAGATCGAGACAAACGGAATAAGCCGGGCCAAAAATCTCGATCCGTAACATCTAGCCGAGTTTTTGGGTCCTAGCTGTTACAGATTGAGACAAACGGAATAGGCCGAGCACGTCTACGCCCGCAAGTCCTTTACGCTGGAACGCTCGACCAACACGCCCGAGACGAGCGTACGGCTTCTGGAGCTCGGAGCTTCCAGACCCGCGACGACCTCGTTGAGCGCACGGACGCCCAGCTCGCGGTGGCGAAACTTCACCGACGTCAGAATCGAGTTGGGAATCGTCTTATAGAGCTCATCGTCGAAGCCGATCACGGACACATCATTGGGCACACTGAGCCCTTTGTCACGTAGAGCCATCATCACGCCGTTTGCCATGCAGTCGTTAGCAGCGAGGACCGCCGTGCAATCGGGCTTATCGGCAAGCACAAGGCCTGCGGCATAGCCACTATCCGCATTCCAATCGCCTTGCAGAGGCTCGGGCGGCTCAATGCCACGCGCCTCGAGTGCCGCACGCCAACCTTTCATACGGCACTGGCTCGACAACGACTCTTTCTTACCAGAGACGAAGTACACGTTTTTATGCCCGTGGTTCAAGAAGTACTCGCACGCCATGCGCGCGCCGCCCTCTTGGTCGTCACTGACGGTGGAGCAGGTAGGATGTTCCATCGGTGTGATAATCACCGTCTTGAGGTCTTTCGGTGCCTCAAAAGTATCAAAGTCATCGACCATCTGACGCAGGTTGAAGATCATGCCATCAACAGGCAGCTGCGACATCCTACGCGCCGCTTCGGCAAGGGTCATCTTCTCCCCCGCCCGCTTTTTGATCATCGTGAGCGCAAAGCCGCGTTCTTCGGCGGCATCTGCGATACCGTCAATCATGTCCACGGCACCGCCCGACAAGTGGAACAGCACCACGCCGATGCACCCGTAACGGCCCAACTTGAGCGAACGCGCGGCAAAGTTGGTTCGAAACCCGAGCGCCTCCATTGCGGAATGAACCTTATCGCGTGTCGACTCTCGCACGCTATCGGGCTCGTTGATCACACGCGAAACCGTCTTGAGAGAAACACCCGCAGCAATCGCCACATCGTTCATTGAGACATTTTTCTTGTCCATCGTTGCCACTACTTCTCCAGTCGGTTTTGCATCGCTTGTTTTTTGCGTTCTAGCATACACTACCTGCTCGACTGACAAATCAACCGTTTACCGGACAATATCGACCGCTCACCCGTATATCCTTGTTGCTCTTCCAACAATGTCTTACGTTGTCATTAACGAAATGACAACGTTGTCATTTCGCAATGCCTTCCTTAAGCAGGAAGGTTTCCGGGCAGTCCTGACCATCCATCGACGACCAGTTCCATCCACATGCATCGCGCATCAAGTAGCAAAGGAGCTCTATGGACGCCATCGTAAAGATGCTCGAAAAGCATCAACCGTTCTTTGAGAAGATCTCGAGGAACGTCTACCTCCAGGCCATTAAGGACGGATTCCTTGGGTGCATGCCCATCGTCCTCACCTCTTCGATCTTTCTGTTGATCGCCACCCTTCCTGGCGTAGTTGGCATCACGCTGCCCCAGCCGCTCATCGACTGGTGCAACAAGCTGTACAACTTCACCATGGGCGTCATGGGCATCATGGTTGCCGGCACCACTGCCAAGAACTTCACGGCGTCCATGAACCGTCGCATGCCCGCCGGCAAGGTGCTCAACGACGGCTCCACCATGGTTGCCGCCCAGTGCAGCATGCTGCTGCTCGCTGTTACGCAGTTCACCACCAAGTTCAACGGCTCCGAGCTTTCGGTCTTCGATTGCACCAGCATGGGCACGCGTGGTCTGTTCTCGGCCTATATCGCCGCGTTCATTACCGTGTGGGTCTACAAATTCTGCGTCTCGCGCGATCTGACCATTAAGCTGCCCAAGGAGGTCCCGGGCGCCATCGCTCAGAACTTCCGCGACATCATCCCCTTTGGCGGCGCCGTCATCATCTGCGGCATCATCGATGTCGTCGTGCGCAACCTCATGGGTGTTCCGTTCTCCGAGCTGCTCATCAAGCTGCTCTCCCCGCTCTTTACCGCTGCAGAAACCTATCCTGGCCTTATCCTTATCCAGGCAGCCACCGCGTTCTTCTGGTTCATCGGCGTCCACGGTCCCTCGATCGTCCAGCCGGGCATCAACCCCATCCGTCTTGCCAACCAGGCCGAGAACCTGCAGGTTCTGCTGGCCGGTGGTCACCCCGCCCACTCCCTCACCTTTAACATGTCGCTCGTAGGTGAGTTCGGCGGCACCGGCGCCACGTTCATCGTGCCGCTTCTGCTGATTCTCTTTATGAAGTCCAAGCAGCTCAAAGCCGTCGGTAAGGCCTCGATTGTTCCTGTTGCCTTCGCCGTCAACGAACCGCTGCTCTTTGGCGCGCCGATGATCCTTAACCCCTACATGCTCATCCCCTTTGTTGCCGCCGGCTGCGTCAACGTGAGTGTTGCCAAATTCTTTATCGATAACGTGGGCATGAACGGCTTCTCCTTCGTGGTGCCTTGGGCTACCCCTGCCCCCATCGGCATCTTCATCACCACAAACTTCCAGCTTATCGCCCTGGTGTTTGTCGCGATTATCATCTTGCTGGACGCCATCATCTACCTGCCGTTCTTGAAGGCATACGATAAGCTGCTCTGCGACCAGGAGGCCGAGCGCGCCGCCGAGCTGGGTCTCGAGTCCGATGGTGCTGCCACCATCGCCGCCAACGCCCCTGCGCCCGCTGTCGAGCAGGCTACCGCTTCCGTCGAGCCGACCGCCGCTGCCGCCGACAGCGAGCCTGTCGCCGATCAGCCCGAGCCCGCAGCCAACGCATCCGCTAAGAAGGATGTCGACGGTCTGAAAGTCCTCGTCCTGTGCGCCGGCGCCGGCACCTCTGCCATGCTTGCCAACGCCATCAAGGAAGGTGCTGCGCAGACCGGAGAGAACATCGCTTCCTCCGCAGGCGCCTATGGCCAGCACACTGCCATCATGGATCAGTACGACGTCATCGTGCTCGCCCCGCAGGTTCGTAGCTACTACAACGACATGAAGGCCGACACCGATCGTCTGGGCATTAAGCTGCTCGCTCCCCGCGGTAAGGAATATATCGACCTTACCCGCGACCCCGCTGGCGCCATCAAGTGGCTCCGCGAGAACCTCGACTAGTTCCTCCCTCTGTTGGTGCCCGGATCCCCAGTTCGGGCACCTCTCCCTATTCGTATCCCACAGAAAGGATGACTCATGACCAACCCCATGCAGTTCCCCGACGGCTTTGTGTTTGGCGGCGCCACCGCTGCTTACCAGGTTGAGGGCGAGACCCGTACGCACGGCAAGGGCAAAGTGCCCTGGGACGATTTCCTGGCTGCTCAGGGTCGCTTCTCCCCCGACCCCGCAAGCGATTTCTACAACAAGTACCCGGTCGATATCGACCTGTGCCAGCGCTTCGGCATCAACGGTATCCGTGTCTCCATCGCTTGGAGCCGCATCTTCCCCAATGGCACCGGCGAGATTAACCCCGAGGGCGTCGCTTTCTATCACGAGCTTTTCGCCACCTGCAACAAAGCTGGCGTTATCCCCTATGTCACGCTCGATCACTTCGATACGCCCGAGGCCTTTTACCAGAACGGCGGCGAGGGTTTCCTAACGCGCACGACGATCGACGCCTTTGTCGAGTATGCCAAGTTCTGCTTTGCCGAGTTCACCGAGGTCAAGCACTGGTTTACCTTTAACGAGATTCCCGCGACCGCCGAGGGCAGCTTTATCGTCGGCAACTGGCC
>CALINZ010000298.1 GCA_938045085.1 uncultured Collinsella sp.
GACCCGTGGCGCTGAGTGCCACCCAAAAGGCCACCAATAAGTTGCGGTGAAATAGCGTCTGTTTTTGCTGCTAAATAGCATATTCAGTCCCTAATTCACCGCAACTTGTTGGTGGTGGCTTACTGGTAGCGTAGGCATTCCACCGGGTCGAGCTTTGCTGCACGGCGAGCGGGGTAGAAGCCAAAGATTACGCCGATGCCGACCGATACGGCAAACGCGATCAACACTGTTGTAATGGAGAAGCTTGGCGTGATCGTCCCGGTAGCTCCAAACTCGCTCATGATGCCCGAGCTTGCGGCAAAGAACGTGAGTCCCCATGCCAGCAGATAGCCAATCAGGACACCCAACAGTCCGCCGGTGACGCACAGCGCCGAGGACTCGGCCAAAAACTGCGCGGTGATATCGCGACGACTTGCGCCCAGGGCACGGCGAATGCCGATCTCACGGATGCGCTCAGTCACGTTGGTGAGCATCATATTCATAATGCCGATACCGCCGACAAGCAGCGAGATGCTGGCGACAGCGCCCATGATGAGCGAGAACGCGCCCATAAAGGAGTTGAGTGCATCGATGGCGCTTTTCATGGAGGTCGCCGATACACTGTCGTACTCATCATCTTCCGCGATGCCCTTCATTGCGCGCACCTTGGACTCGATGGTCTTACAAAGCTCGTCCATGTCTGTGCCCTCGGCGGCAAGAGCCGTCACGCTGGGGAATGAAGGATTTTCGTCGCCAAACAGGCCTGAGATGGTTTCGCGCGGCATATACAGCGTGAGCGAGCCCATGGAGTCGTTGCCGCCATCAATCACGCCTATAATCTGCACCTCGCCGTTGGCCACCTTGATGGTTTTCCCCAGTGCATCCTGTTCGTTGCCGTAAAGCTGATCGGCGCCGCCGCGGCTGATGAGCGCCACGCGCGAGCCCGATTGGGACTCGGCCTGGGAATAGGTGCGCCCCGCAACGAGCTTGCTGGCCCCCACGGCGTCGAGCATGTTGCTATCGACACCCTGTGCCATGACGGTATAGCTTTTATCGCCGGTCTTGTACTCGGTGTACGCGCTGTCGACAATTCCGATCTGCTCTATTTGCGGCACCAGTTTTTGAAGCTTCTGAACGTCAGAATCGGTGAGTTCTTGCGACGAATAGATTTGCACCATGCGTGCCGCATTGAGGCCCAGACTGTTGACCAGGCTGTTTTGGATGCCGCCGATGAGCGAAGTCATGGCGATAACCGAGGCAATGCCGATGACAATGCCCAGGATGGTGAGTAGACTGCGCCCCTTGTTGGCCTCGAGCGAGTGAAGGGCTTCCTGGATGAGATCGCGGGCGCTCATGCCATCTCTCCTTTCGGCGGGTTGGCGGAGGCGGAAATCATGGGCAGGCTATCTACGGCGCTGCGCAGGGTCCGCGGTGCATGTGGAATATACGCGCCGTCGTGAATGCGACCGTCGCGGATGGTCACGGCACGGTCGGCCTCGGCGGCGATGCCGGGGTCGTGTGTGATAAGCACGATGGTTTTGCCGCGCTTCTGGAGCTTATGGAAGGTCTCCATCACAAGCGCTCCGGTAGCGGAGTCCAGGTTTCCCGTCGGCTCGTCAGCCAGAATGATGGGCGGATCATTAACGAGGGCGCGCGCGATTGCGACGCGCTGCATCTGGCCGCCCGAGAGCTCGGATATGCGGTGGTCCCAGTGGTCGACGGGCAGCGTGACAGCCTGCAGCGCGTGCACGGCGCGCATCTCGCGCTGGCTACGGGGCACATTGGTGTAGGCCAGCGGCAGCATCACGTTTTCGATAACCGACAGGCGCGGCAGCAGGTTGAAGCTCTGAAAGACAAAGCCAATGCTCAGGGCGCGGACTTCGGTGAGCTCGTCATCATCGAGCTCGGCCACGTTGAGCCCTTGCAGGTAGTAGTCGCCCGCCGTCGGCTTATCCAGGCAGCCTAGGATGTTCATGAGGGTTGATTTGCCCGAGCCCGAGGGGCCAGTAATGGCGACGAACTCGCCGGGATCTACCGCCAGTCTCACGTTATGCAGGATGTGGGCGCAACCTGCCTCGCTTTCAAAGATGCGGTGCACGTTGCGGATGTCGATAACGGGACGCATTACATGCCCTCGTCGTCAGACATGCTGCCCGAATCCGTGCTGTAGCCGCCGTCAGCCGTTGCGTCCGCTCCGGTGTCCATGACGAGGGTGTCGCCATCGCGCAGCTTGGTAATCGGCACGTTAGGGTTGATCTCGTTGCCCTGGTCGTCGCGCTTGACCTGTGTCTTGCCGACTACGGCTTCGTTGTCGTTTTGCGTCACGACGGTCACTTTCACGCGGCGGGTCTGTTTGCCCTCGTCATCGGTTGCCACGTTGACGTAATAGTGTTCGCCGTCTTCGGTCATGAGCGCCATCGTCGGCACCATCACCACGTCGTCGAGCTGCTCGGTCACCACCGAGACCTCGGCCGTCATGCCCGGCTTCAGGCGCGCGTCGGGCGCCTCGATGAGGATGTCGACGTTAAAGGTTACGCTGCCGCCGCCACCGTTAGCGGCGTCGGAGTTTGCCACCGACGCGATAGCCGTGACGGTGCCCTGGCTCACGATATCGGGAAACGCGGGATACGTGACGTTGGCGCTCTGCCCAACGGCGATCTTGGCGATGTCCTTTTCTCCCACCTGTACGGTCACCTTCATCTTGGATAGGTCGGCGATCTGCATGCACTGCTTGCCACCGCTCGTATCACTTTCGCCCATAATCATGCCGCCTGTTACCGTGGCGCCCACCTTGGCGTTGAGCTCCACGATGCTGCCCGAGCTCGGGGCCGTGACCGTACGGCTGGCGGCCTTGGCGTTCGCCTGATCGAGGTTTGCCTGGGCCGAAGCGAGGCTGCGCTGCGCGGCCGATACGGCGTTCGTGTCCGCTGATGCGTCGGAGACGCCAGCCGCTGCGGAAGCTCCATCGACGTCCGTCGTTGGGGTGGCCTGAGCGGCAGCTGAGGCTTTCTTCGCATTAGCGAGGTCTTCTTGAGCGGCAGCAACTGCACGCTGTGCCTCGGCAACGTTGCGATCGAGCTCGTCGTTTTTAATGGTCATAAGCACGTCGCCCTCGTTGACGGATTGGCCCGCCTGCACGTTGATCGAATCGACCGTGCCGTCGACAGAAGGGGAGACCACTGAGGACGAAATTGGTTTGAGCTGGCCTTTCGCCTCGACCGTTGTGGTAAACGTGCCCTCGGTCACCATGTCGGTCACAGGCCCGCTAGTGCCCTGTGGCTGCGCATTGATAACCAGGGTCACGACAACGGCGATGAGCACAATGGCGGCCACGACGCCGGCCGCAATGCCGCGTCGGATGAGCTTTTTGCGTCGACGTTCGGCACGTTTTGCCTTGAGCTTGGCATATGCCTCTTCATCGGAAATCTCGGTCGCATCGTTCGCGCGTCCGCTCTGCTTATCGGCATGTACGTTTGTAATCAGAGGAATCGTTTCGGTGACATCTTCGAGCGTGTGCTCGGTATCATCCGGGCCCGGGGTGGTCGTGGGGACATTCGGCATAGCGTCTCCTTTATAGAAAGTACCTCGATAAGTATATGCGCCCACCGGTTGAGGCGGGCGCATAAGACGGTTTCTTTCGGAACTGTTAGATTGGTCGCAGCGGTTCCACGTTGTATGAATGTGCGCGTTGCACTACGAGTGGACAACCACACACAGGCCGACTTTGATGCAGTCGTGAAGTGCCTTGGCGTCTGCCAGGCGCAGGTTGATGCAGCCGTGGCTGCCGCACCATTTGTACGACTCGGCGTTATCGAAGCTCTTGTCGTTTTGCCAGGTGGCATCATGGAAGCCGATCATGTTGCCCTCAAACGGCATCCAGTAGCTCACCGGACTCTCGTATTTGGGCTTGCCGGTCTCGGGGTCCTTGGCTCCGATCAGGGTGCTGCCGCCGTCGTTGCTGTTGATCTGCCAGACGCCCTCGGGCGTGGCGTCCTCGCCCGGCTTGCCCGAGATAAAGTTGCCTCCCAAACGATATTTCCGCTCTCGTCATAGTAGCGCGCGTGCTGTTCGGACAAGTCGACGTCGATATACGCCTTCCAGTCGGGCTCTCCCTTTGCGGTAAAGGTGTCGGCCTTCTGGGAGTACTTGATCTCGATTTCGCCAGTCTGCTTGTTGTTAATGGCGTCCTCGACCTGCTTGGCGAGCGAGCTGCTGTCGATGGACCAACCAAAGTCACCGCCTTCGACGGCGCACTGCTTGCTATCGGCGCGCGTCCACCAGCGAGTGGAGCCCACGGTATTAAAGCCGTTAGCGAGCTCGGCTGCCCAGCTGCTGATCTGCGTCGTATCGAGCGTTGGGTTGGCCGGATCGGCAAAGCTGATCCACTGCAATACGGAGCTGCCATCAACCTTGCCAGCATCCTCGCCGTTGAGCTTGAGGGTCACGTTGACGCCCAGGAAGTTGTTGGCGGCATCGCATGCGGCCTGAATCTGATCATCGGTCAGCGTTCCATTGAGCGGCTCATAGGCATCGTTGCCGAGCTTGGAAAGATCTACGGTCTCGGCCAGCGAGGCAAGCTCGAGCTCGGCATATTTAATGACATGCTCGCGGTTGAGTTTTTCGTTGGAGCGCGCCTTCTCGACGGTAAACTTGCCGGCCTGCTCGTCATAGGAGCTATTTGCCTCGAACGTGCCCGAACGGCCCTCGTTAAACTCGTCGATGACGGCGCCCAGATCCTTCTCAAACTTCTTTTGGTCAAAGGTGTCGGAGAGCATGGACAGGTCGACGTCTTGATCAAGATCGACTTCGTTGGAGGTAGCGGTTGTTTTGGTCTTGCCGCTTAAGGATTCCACAAGGCGGACCGGCCATACAAAGGCTTCATTGTGGCTGATAATCTCTTTTGCGGCAGCTTCACCGTCGACGATGGGCTCATCGGACTCGGGCTGATAGGTCCAGTTAAAGTCATCGCCTGTCACGGTGAGCTTATAGTGCTTCCATGCCGAGTTGACCTTGGTGGCGGCAGACGAAGCGTTGGAGAACGAGACGTCGACGCCGGCGATGGTGGTGTTGGGGTAGGCTACCTGCGAAAATGCTACGACGCCTACGATATAGACAATGACGATTAGACCCAGGACGACAAAGAGCGTCGTCTTTTTGCCCGACTTATTGTTGCCGGCGGACTTGCGCGCGGGGCCGCGATCGCCTCGAGCGTGCGTGGGGGGCTGCTTGGGCGCATTGCCGTTTGCCTGGTGCTGCTGACGTTGTTGACGCTGCTGTCGCTGTTGGTTCGGGCGTTGAGAAGCGTTTGCCGCACCACGCTGCTGACCGTGGCTCGGCGCGATAGGACGCGGCGACTGAACGCCGCCGGCGTGCCTGCTCGGCTGCTGCGGATCGGGAATCAGTTGAGTTCGATCGTTTTGCGACATCGTATGCATATCCTTCGATTTTCGCCTTGCGGTTCATCGTGTTTTTACTGGGCTTGCATTATAGCGATTGCCCTGCTGTTTGTGGTACGGAAACGGTGGCATTCAAAAGAGGTGGGACATTTGTCCCACCTTTGAGTCGTTCTTTGTCGCTATCCGCACACGCCGCATTTTGCACAGGCCGAAAGTGCGGCCGGAGCCTGCGCGATGCCGCCCTTTGCCGTCTCGCGCAGCGTGGCTGGCAACGCGTGGCCCACCGAGAGCATGACATGTGCCATCTGGTCAAACGGCACCAAGCTCTTAATGCCTGCGAGGGCGAGTTGTGCCGAGCTAAAGGCCGCTGCCACGCCGATGGCGTTGCGGTTTTGGCAGGGCACCTCCACGAGGCCACCGACGGGGTCACAAACGAGGCCCAGCAGGTTACTCAGCGCGATGGAACTGGCGTCGAGCGCCTGCTCGGGCGATCCGCCGAGCATCTGCACCAGCGCGGCGGCCGCCATGGCGGCGGCGCTTCCCACCTCGGCCTGACAGCCGCCCTCAGCGCCGGCGACGCAGGCGCTTGTGGTGAGGTTGAGGCCGATGGCGGCTGCGCAGTAGAGCGCGTCCATGACCTGCTCGTCGTCGAGCTGCAGGCGATCGGCGAGCGCCAGCACGCAGCCGGGCACAACACCCGCGGATCCTGCCGTCGGAGCTGCGACGATTACGCCCATCGTGGCCGAGCGCTCGAGCACGGCCATGGCGCGGGCTACGGCGTCGGTCTGGACGGCGCCCATCAGGCTCGTGCTCAAATCGTTGCGGCCGGTGGCATCGACGAGTTTGGCCTCGCCGCCGATAAGCCCGCCGAGCGATCGCTGCGGATTGGCGATGGGGGCCGTGGTCTCCTCGCGCATGACGTCGAGCACGCGATGCATGGCGTC
>CALINZ010000299.1 GCA_938045085.1 uncultured Collinsella sp.
TGCGGTATCACTCATGGTCTAGGTATCCTCTCACGTCTGCTTCGTAGTCCTCGATAATCTGCGGCCCTGCCGCGCTAAATTCAATTACGGTGTCGCCCACCAGGTCGAAGAGCGCCTCGTTGATGGTATCGACGAGCATGTCCTCGCTCTGGCCCGAGTGCGCCACTGCCGATGTCGCTTGCGCTGCGTTTTGCTCGAGCAGTGCGCGAAGATGCGCGGTTGCGGCGGGCGCGAGTTCGGTCGCGGCGTCAGCGGGCGCAGCAGCTGCGAACGCGGGCGTCGGCGCGAGAAGCGGTGCCACGACACCAAACTGTTCGGTGGATATGGTCGGCTCGTCGGTCTCGTCCTGCCGAATGGGTGCCGCGACCGCCTCGACAATCGCGTCGGCTACGGGCTCGGCTTCCGGTTGCCCTGAGTCCGCTGCCTCGGCTTCCACAGGTGCGCCGTCCTCGCGCTCTTCATCGATCAAAAGCGCTTCACGCGTTTGCGCGGCGGCGCTTCGAATGTGCCCCAGCTGACTCAGATCGATATCGATCTTGACGGGCTGGTGTGCGGCGTCCCATGAAAGCCATGCCACAATCTCGTCATCGATAATCTTGGCCAGATATTTGGGGACCTTTTCTTCCTTAAGGGGATGGGCGGGGTCCAGCGCCAGGCGCAGGCGTTGGTCGCAGGCGCGCATCATTTCACCGAGCTTGCTGCTCTTTTGCCTACTGCCATGGATACGCATGCATTCCCAAAAGCCGTTTTGGCAACGGTAGATATGGATAGGATCCAGGCGGTATTCGCAGTCCTCGTGGCGCTCGGGCGCAAAGAATACGGCCGAGGCAAACATGGTGTAGGGCATGGCCGTCTCCTCCCCAAATAAACTCGCCACGATGCCGGTCTTTCGGTGCGTGTCATAGTAGCGCGCCATGCGGACATACACGGCGCATGCCACGTGGCGCAGATCGCGGTGGTGGCTGCGGTCGAGCCGCGAGTTACTTAGGTTGTACGTGGAGAGGGCGTTGATGGCGGCCATGAGTCGCTCCTCGCGCACCTCATCGGGCGGAAGGGGGAGCGTGGGCTCGGAGGTTTTGCGACGTTTGGGGGTCTGGTCGGACGGTGCCGGTGCCGGTACAAGGTCTCGTGCCGCGCGCCGCAGCTCGATAAGGGCGTTATCGAACATGACGGTTTTAGAGTCGCGGAGCAGCTTGGGGTCGAGCCCATGGAATACGGCGTAATCCTGCAACCACACGCGTGCAAACCGATCAATGCCGGGCTCGAAGGCGCGATAGACATCCCAAAAGGCCTTGATCTTGTTAAAACCGTCGAGCGGGTCATCTACGCCAATGCCGCAAATCAGCTCATAGAGATACAGAAAGGCAAAGGACGTAGACGTTTCCTCGACGGTTCCGCGGCGCACTTGGGCACGCCAGGTAAAGTAGCCGCGCAGCTGCCGGTCGCTCATGGCGTTGTAGGTGGGAAAGTACGACTTAAAGGTGCCGTTGTAGGGACAGTCGTCCTCAAAGTCGGCCATCAGCAGGCCCTGGCGGTAAAAAAGCTCGGCTTCCGAAAGCCAGCGGCCCGCACCGCCCTTGGGGTCATCCTGCCAGCGCGATATCTCGCGCATTTTACGGTACTGGTCGGGGAGGAAATTCTGCATCTGTCGGCCGGTTTTGAGAATCGGCTCGTCTGCGTAGACTTCATGTGAGAAGCGGGCAGACTGATGGGTCCGGGCCTCGGCCATAATGCGCTCGATGAGCATCTTGATGTCCTGGTCGGCCACCGCTCCTCCTCTCGAACGCAGCTACGGTGACCTCATATCATAGCACAGCATCAAACAGGTGTTCGAGATACCGCTGCGTTGATAGATTTAGAACAGGAGGGCGTAGATGACGGCGATGACGACGGAGGGGAGCATATTGGCCGTGCGGAAGGTCTGAGGACGGATGAGGTTGACGCCGACGCAGAAGATGAGCATGGAGCCTACGAGCGAAAGGCTGTTGAGGGCTGCTGTGGTCATGATGGGGGAGAGCGCGCCGGCAAACAACGTGATCGTCCCCTGGAACACGGCTACGGGCAGGGCCGAGAAGATGCAGCCGCGTCCGAGCGACGCCGTCATGGTGCAGACGATGATGCAGTCCAGTGCGCCCTTGAGGGCAAGCGTTGACCAGTCGCCGAGCAGGCCGTCCTGGATCGATCCCACAATTGCCATGGCGCCGATACACACGGTGAGTGAAGTCGAGACAAAAGCGTTGGTGAACTCGTTATCGCCCTCACTGCCGGTCTTGCGCTTGAGCCATTCGCCAAGGTTCTCGATGGCGGCTTCCAAGTTGACGGCCTCGCCGATGAGCGAACCGAGCGCAAATGAGACGATGAGCATGGTGGTGCCGGTGGTCGCTAGCGCCTTCCCATCGATGATGAGCATCTTTTGCATGGTGCCGCCCAGGCCGATAAACAGGACGCACAGCCCCGATGCTTTCATGAGCGTGTCTTGGATGCGCGGTGTAATGAAGCGGCCGCCCACTAATCCCAAAAGACCGCCCGCAACTAAAAGCACAACGTTGATGATTGTTCCCAAGCCCGGCATGAGCCCTCCTGTATTGATGCCAACGTGGCAATCGTAGCAGAACGAAATGCGAGGCACATCGCGACTCATCTAATACGTTATATAAGTGGTGTTAGGAATGATGCACAGCATTTAAGCCTCAGGTGGTTGTCGGGACATAGGGATAGTAGTCAAAGCGCAGCGTCATAAGTCGCTGTGGGGATTCAATAGCCGCGGCGATGATATTGGCATCGCGGGCACGATCAAACCCTACGAGTTCGATCTGATACGAGACGTCTTGCATAATGTCCAGACGTCGCCAGGCGAGGAGTGTGTCGCCATCGAATTCCAAGGTCTTGCCTCCGCCTGGGGCAACGGCGTATAGACGCAGTTTAGCGGTGGTTGCAGGGTCGACAACCGTGACCTTTTTAATTTCGTTTCTAGTATTCTTGGCGCCCAACAAGGTGAGCAGTGTTGGGGCCACGACCTCGCCCGATGGCAAAAAGACGACTTCGATGGATTCAGGAAATGCGATGATGGCCGACTTACGGACGGGCTGATTGGCGGCGGCAACTTCGATGTTCGCAGCGTCGATGACCTCTGTGTGGTCGAGCGCGGCAAGCACGCAGCAGTTACCTTCATCGATCTCTTGAGGATCAGCAAGCCCCAGACTGTCCGCGAGCTCGGTATCGTTTGGATCGGTAGCGGGCTCATTCGGTGCTTCGAAAGAAGCTGGGACGCTGTTTGTCGGCGACGGCGTGTCGCCCGCACCTGCTTCGTTGTCCGCGCTCTCTTCTTGTATAGTTGCGTTGATGGGTTCGTCGTTTGAGGGGAGCGTCTTGGCGTCAAGCGCGGAGGGAAGAATTCCGATGGCTCCGGATCCGTTCCACTCCATTTCGAGAAGCGCCGGGTCGGCAAGAATGCGTTGCCTGCTTTGCGCGTGGGCATCGATTTCAATAGGGCCTGCCTCTATCCCTCGTGTAAGGCTGAGTGATCCGGCTGGCTTCTCGAAATGAGCGTCTGTGTCTTTGGCGCTGACGGCGTAGAACAGCAGGGACGCTTCTCCCGCCGCGATGGCATCGGTACCGGCTTTGGTCAGCCGCAACGATGTCGTGAATGAGAGGGTGGGCTGCGCATCGTCTACATTCGCGGCGGCGCAGCCCAGACATATACCGCCTCCTTTCTCAAAAAATGTACCGTCGAAGGCGACCTTCGCTCCGTTCGCCGAGTCATCGACCGAAGCGATGTCGATGCGCAGCTCTAAATTGCATGGATCGCCATCTGCATCGAGCACAACCGAGCGCCACGTGCAGACGGCGCACCCCGCCTGGGAGCCGTTTGCCTTGTTCGAACGATTGATATCCACGACTATCGAGCCGTCCGTATTACGACGAAGGCATCCCGAGGTTGAGATTGCGGCCTGTGCGATCGAAAAACGCTTGCACGCAATGGCGCTCGACGGATTTGGTGCGGAGCTTAGGGCCGCTGGTAAGGAGTCTGCCATGACAGGAGTCGCCCAAGCGGCGACAGGCGTTCCGGTTGCGAGCGCGCCGCAGAGTGCGACGACGGGCAAAAGGTTCTTCGATGCCATGGGGTCTCCTTAGCTAATTTAGTGCGGCCTGTTCATGTTTTGTTTCTGGCTGTGTTTGATGTGCAGACCGAGGCCGGCGGTTCCCGCGCCTGCTGCTGCGGCGCCTGCTGCCAAGAGCCATCGTTTGTCGCCTGTCTGCGCCAACGGTTCCTCGCGGTCGCTGCGGTCGAGCTCCGAGAGGTCGACCGTCACTTGCGTGGCGGCCTGCGCCTGTTCTTGCTGGGCAAAGGCCATGGCTGGCCCAAACGCTAGGATGCTGACGGCGGCGGCCAGGGCGACGGCCTTATGCCGTGTGCGCACCGGGCTCGACCGTCCAGGTGATCGTTGCAACCTGATCGCCTTCGCCGGTTACGCGGAAGATGTCGCGCGTGACGCGGGCGACGTTTCCGCTTGTCTTGAGCTTGATTTTGTCCGTGCCGCCGGCAATGCCCTGGTAGCCCATGTCGAAGGCTGCATTCTTGGAAAGATCGAGGCCCGTCCCCTGCATTGCGGCGCTGGCGTTCTGGAGCGCGCCGTCGGGGCCGACCTTAAAGTCGATGGAGTTCTGCGCGGTTCCGGCCTTGGCGTCGGCGGCAATGGTCCAGGTGTTCATGGCGTCGATCTTCATGTTGGTGACATGGATGCCGTAGGCCGAATGATTGTCGATGGTGGTCGCGTCTTCTGAGGGGCCCTGAAGCGTGCCGTCGGCCTTGGCGACGAAGGGAATAATCGTCGGAACTTTGAACTCAACGTTGTCGATCTCGGTCCTGACCATTACCTTCGTGGTTCCAATGCGCCCGGCTGCCATAGCTGGCGTCGGGGCGGCGCCTATTGCGAGCGCGAGCGCGAGCCCTGCGCCCACGACGAGCGCTCTGACTCCGTTCATGTTCCTGGTGATGTCCATGGTCGTTCCTTTCTATTCGCCGCGGGCCGTCCCCGCGATGATTGGACGAATGCTGGTGAATTGCATGCGGTGCCGCGTCGGCCGGAAGGCTAGTTCTCGGCTTGCTCAACCCGTACCTTGACACGTGTCGGATTGCCGTGGCTGTCGAGGGTCTTGGCATCGAGTGCCTGGATCTCGATGTACGCCTCGCCTTCTTTGATGTCGCCGGCGGGGCACGTCTCGATTGTCTTGCCGGTCTCGACTACACCGGATTCGTACATGGTCTCGTCGTTTTGGATGACGCGGAATCGCTGGGGAAATTTATTGTCTTGGACGTTTTGCACGTTGACGCGCAGCTTGCCGTCCTCCTGCAGCTGAGCGACCGGCGCGACCGAAATCGTCATCATGTTGTCGCGGACGATGGCGTCGAGCTCATCTTGGATTTCCTGACGCGTTTTGCCCTCGGCCGTCGTGACCGAAGCGCCCGCCTCGGGTACGGGCTGCGACTGCCAAGCGTATAGTCCTACGGCGACAAGGGCGCAGACGATGGCCAAGCAGGCAACGATGAGCTTCTTGCGACGACCCAGGCCTGCAAAGCGGGGTGGCTTCTTCGCGCTCATGCGGCATCCTTAGCGGTATAAATACGCGCAAAGGTGGACGGGTCCGCTCCAAAGAGCATATGAAGCATCAGGCGGCGCGAGTAGACAAGCTCGTCGAAGTCGGGAGGGAGTACGATGTCGTGGATATGCGCGATGTGGTGGGCGAGCGCCGAGAACGACTCGGGGTCGCAGATCACATCGGTGGTAACGTGGTAGACCGTCGTGTCGGGGAATGCCTCTTCGTCGAAAGGCAGGAGATGGGGATCGTCGTCGACTTCGATGGCGATGCCGTACTGGGGCCAGTAATATGCCATGGGAACCTCCCTGCTTCTGGGCCAAAACTTCTATCGGTTTTGGCTGTCGATGCCGACGGTATCAGCCGCTACTTGACCAATTGCTGACCAAATGCTTGACGGATTGGTGTCTCCGCAGGTAAAAGGCGGCAAAAAATACTCCAACTTTTTTCAAGCGACAATCGCGCGGTCGGCGACGGCGGGGCCATATGTGTCAAAAGCATCGTCTGCCGAGGAAATCAAGCCGCTCGCCGAATTGCACGAACGTAAAAATCGCCAATTATGGAGACGGTCTCGAACACGTCGACGAAACGATGCGATAACATCTCCCTGCAAACACTGTAGTTAGCTAAAGGGGGAGTTCGCGTGTCTGCAACCATCAAACCCTTCACCGACGAGTTCGAAGAGTATGGTCGCGATGAGTCTCGCGCATCGGGCGAGGCCTC
>CALINZ010000300.1 GCA_938045085.1 uncultured Collinsella sp.
GAGCAAAACGCCCAGATCGTTAAGACGTTCCACCCCCATATGTCCGTTGAGCGTCGCGAGCACAACCTGGACGGTTGGCACGATGCGGTCAGGCGTTCGCTCAGCACCGCTCAGTAGGGCTGCGACGGGCACTCGATACAACAAACCGCTAAACTTATGCACGGCGCGCGGCAACAGCACCGCGGCGCGCCATTTCAGCAAGGCCATCTTGCGGCCGCAACGAAAGGGGCAAGACCCATGACCGTCACCTACGATACGTCCCGCGTGACGCTTGTCGACCATCCGCTCGTCCAGCACAAGTTGTCGATCCTGCGCGACAAGGAGACCGGCACCAACCAGTTCCGTCAGCTCGTGCGCGAGCTCGCGCTTTTTGACGGCTACGAGGCCATGCGCGACCTGCCTATGGAAGACGTCGAGGTCGAAACCCCCATCACGACCGCCACGTTCAAGCAGCTTGCCGGCAAGAAGCTCGCCATCGTCCCCATTCTGCGCGCGGGCCTTGGCATGGTCGACGGCATCCTCGACCTGGTGCCTTCTGCCCGCGTGGGCCACATTGGCATGGAGCGCGACGAGGTCACCCACGAGCCGCATGAGTATTACTGCAAGATGCCCAAGGATATCGACCAGCGTATCTGCCTGGTCGTCGATCCCATGCTCGCCACGGGCGGTTCTGCCGAGATGGCTATCGGCTATCTGCGCGAGCGCGGTGTCAAGGACATCCGCATGCTGTGCATCGTCGCGGCCCCCGAGGGCCTCAAGTCGCTGACCGAGAAAGATCCCGATGTGCATATCTATACCTGCGCCATCGACGACCATCTCAACGAGGCCGCCTACATCGTCCCCGGCCTGGGCGATGCCGGCGACCGCATCTACGGCACGATGTAGTCTCTGGGCCAAACCGGCTAACGTCGAAAATACGAAGAAACGGTGCGCGCGGACAAATAAAAGGCGACCGCGCTCACCCCTGTTAACGGACGTTTCGCCCCGCAGGGTTCGAGAAAAACGTATTACCGTACCTGCGGCATAAAGAAGGTCTTAAGAAAACGAACAGGTGCGTATTAACCGATGCTTTTTCGGTTGTACTTTAGCGATTGGCTCGTACAATAGTCACCAATGTTTGGCGGGAACTGTCCTGTGAGGCGATAAAAAAGGAAAGTGAGGACGCCAGTGTTTCAGATAGCCGATCTGCTCGCTATCGTTGCAGGTGCCATCGCGGGCGCGATTGCCTTCCTTCCCTTTGTCTTTACGCTCAAGCCGGTTCTTGACGATAAGCAGAATGCGGACATGCTCAAGGGTATGGTGAGTCTCGCGGTCTCGGCAATCGCGTTGCTTGTCTTTACCTTGGTTGTGTTTGTGTTGTTCGGAGAGGCATTTCGCATGTTCCTCCTGGGCGAGGCGATCGGCTTCGTGGCCTTTATGGCCGCCTGCGCGGTTCGCGTCGCCAAGGCGCTGCGAGATCCTCATGAGGTCGAAAGGTAAGTCGTGGAAATTTTTGAAAAGCTGCCTGATGAGATTAATCATCTGGTCAGCGAGTTCAGCTCCACCCCTGTCGTGGGCGATCTGAGCTGCGGCATCACGCAGTACTCGTTTTGGCTGATCGTCTCCACGATCGTGCTCCTGATCGTCCTAGCCGTGTTCAAGAAGAAGCAGACCCTGGTTCCCAAGGGCTTCTTCGTCAACGGTTTCGAGTACATCATCGAGTACGTCGAGAACGATATCGGCAAGGGTGTCGTGGGTGAGAACTGGAAGAAGCACTTCCCGTTCCTGTGCTCGCTTTTCCTGTTCATCCTGATCAATAACATGATCGGCCTGATCCCGGGAATGAAGCCCGGCACCGGCGCAATCGGCTCCACCGCCGCACTCGCCATTTTCGCCTTCGTGTACTTCATCTACTACGGATGCAAGGCTCACGGCGTGATCGGCTACATCAAGAGCCTCGCCCCGCAGGGCGTGAGCTTCCCGATGAACGTGCTCGTGTGGGTCGTCGAGCTTTTCTCGACCTTCCTGCGCCTCATCACGCTTGCCGTCCGTCTGTTCTGCAACATGTTCGCAGGACACGTGGTCATGGGCTCGTTCGCCATCATGGCGAGCATGTTCATGCAGCCGCTGCTTCAGCAGGTTTCCGCGGCCCACGCCGTCGGCGCCCTGCCTTCGCTGGCCTGGCTTGCCATCCTCATCCTGATCTATGCGATCGAGCTTGTGGTCGGCGCCATCCAGGCTTACGTCTTCACGGTCCTTACCGCCGTGTATGTCTCCGAGGCAGAGGAGGTCGCGGAGGAGGAGTAGTCTTCCGCTCGCGCCTTAAAGGTAAGGCAATTCGTTAAACCGCCGGTGCCCGTACCCATGGAGCCCGGCAGTTATAAAAAGGTTATCCTGCGTGAAATAAGACACGCACGACAAAGGAGGAATCGTGGGAGTTATCGGTTACGGTCTCGGTGTTATCGGCGCTGGTCTTGCTATCGGCCTGTCTGCTCTGGGTGCTACGGGTGCTATGGCCCGTCAGCCTGAGGTCCAGGGCCGCGTGTTCACCGTCTTCATCATGGGCTCCGCCTTCGGCGAGGCTCTGGCTCTGATCGGCTTCGTTGTCGCGCTGATCGTTAAATAGCACGGAGCGTCAAGTATGAATCTTTCATCCCAGAAGAGCGCGATCGCACTCTCCGCGTCCGCGGCCGCGCTGCTCATGCCGGTTTCCGCGTTCGCCGAGGACGGCGCTGCCGGTGCGGACATCCTCATCCCTAAGATGGCGGAGTTCATCCCGGCGCTTATCGCCTTCCTGATTATCTGGATCGTGCTGGCCAAGGTCGCCCTGCCGGGCATCATGAAAACCATGGAGGAGCGCGGCAAGAAGATCGAGGAGAGCCTCGACGAGGCCGAGAAGACCAAGCAGGAGGCTATCGCCAAGCGCGCTGAGTCCGACTCGATCGTCACCGACGCCCGTCGTCAGGCTGCCGACATCGTTCTCGAGGCCCGTAAGGACGCCGAGTCCGAGCGCGCCCGTATCATCGAGGCTGCTCACAAGGAGGCCGAGGAGATCATCGCCAAGGCCCATACGACCGTCGAGGACGAGCGCAAGACCATCTACGCCGGTGCCGCGAGCTCCATCGCCGACCTGTCCGTTGCCGTTGCCACCAAGATCGTGGGCGAGGCACTCGAGGACGATGCCGAGCAGAAGAAGCTCATCGAGCGCTACATCCAGGAAGCAGGTAGCCTGAATGCCGACTAGCCGCTATCAGGACAAGGTGCTCGAGACCTACGCGCGTTCCCTTTTGGAAGCCGCCAAGGCCGAGAACCATGTGTTCGAGGACCTCGAGATGGTCGAGCGCTTGGCTTCTGCCAGCCCCGAGATCATCGCCGTGCTCGACACCATGTCCAAGCGCGACCAGCTCGACCTTCTTCCCAAGGTGGCAGCTGCCTTTAAGTATGTTGCCGAGGAAGACGAGGATGTAGTGGGCGTGACCGTCACCACGGCGATCCCGCTCGACGACGAGCTGCGTCAAACCATCACTAAGAAATGCGAGCAGGACTTCGGCCGCAAGGTATTCCTTATCGAGCAGGTCGACCCGTCTATCGTGGGCGGCCTGGTGCTCGAGGCCCGCGGCGAGCGTCGTGACATTTCCGTCAAGACGCAGCTGCGCATCGCGCAGGAGACCCTCGCAAACTCTGCTAATTCGTACGGAGGTGAAGCCTAATGTCCGAAACCCTCAATGCCCAGGATATCGCCAAGAAACTGCAGGAGCAGCTCACGAGCCTCTCCGCGACGGTCGATACGCATGAGGTTTCAACGGTCGACGAGGTAGGCGACGGCATCGCGCGCGTCTCCGGCCTCAAGAGCGCCATGGCAGGCGAGCTTCTGGAGTTCAAGAGCTCCGATACCGGTGAGACCGTCTTCGGCCTTGCCCAGAACCTTGACCGTGACGAGGTCGGCGCCGTTCTGTTTGGTGCCGTCGACTCCATCAAGGAAGGCGACGAGTGCCGCACCACTGGCCGCATTATGGATATCCCCGTGAGCCGTGCCATGCTCGGCCGCGTCGTCAATCCGCTCGGCCAGCCCATCGACGGCCTGGGCGACATCGTCGCCACGCACCGTCGCCCCATCGAGTTCAAGGCTCCCGGCGTCATCGATCGTACCCCGGTGTGCGAGCCGGTTCAGACCGGTCTGCTCGCTATCGACTCCATGGTGCCTATTGGCCGCGGTCAGCGTGAGCTCATCATCGGCGACCGTAAGACCGGTAAGACCGCCATCGCCATCGACGCTATCCTCAACCAGCGCGGCAAGGGCATGGTCTGCATCTATGTCGCCATCGGCCAGAAGGCCTCCACGGTTGCCAACATCCGTGAGACCCTCGCTCAGCACGGTGCGCTCGACTACACCATCATCGTTTCGGCCACTGCTGCCGATTCCGCCCCTATGCAGTACATCGCGCCTATGGCCGGTGCCGCTATTGGCGAGTTCTTCATGTACAACGGCGAGGACGGCAAGCCCGCCAGCGAGACCAACCCCGGCGGCCACGTGCTCGTCATCTACGACGACCTGTCCAAGCAGGCTGTGGCCTACCGTCAGATGTCGCTGACGCTGCATCGTCCGCCCGGACGCGAGGCCTATCCTGGCGACATCTTCTACCTGCACTCTCGTCTGCTCGAGCGTGCCGTCAAGATGTCCAAGAAGAACGGTTACGGCTCCATGACGGCACTGCCGATCATCGAGACCCAGGACGGCGACGTCTCGGCCTACATTCCGACCAACGTCATTTCCATTACCGATGGTCAGATCTACCTGCAGTCCGAGCTCTTCTTCCAGGGCCAGCGCCCGGCAGTTGACGTGGGCATTTCCGTGTCCCGCGTCGGTGGCGATGCGCAGACCAAGGCCATGAAGCAGGTCGCCGGCAACCTCCGTCTGGACCTCGCTTCCTATCAGGAGCTCGCTGGCTTTACGCAGTTCGGCTCCGACCTCGACGAGGCTACTCAGAAGCAGCTGACCCACGGTGCTCGCATGACCGAGCTCCTGAAGCAGCCGCGTTACAAGCCGTTTGAGGTTGGCGAGCAGATCGTTACGCTGTTCGCTGGCAACGAGGGCTTCCTGGATGACCTGGAGATCGCCGACGTGCTGCCCTTCCGTGCCGAGCTCATCGAGTACATGGACAATGGCTTTGGCTCGCTGCTCGACAAGGTTCGCGCCAAGAAGATCGATGATGACACCAAGGCTGAGCTCTTGCGCGTCATCGGCGACTTCAAGCAGCAGTTCATGGCCAAGCACCATTCGGATGTTTCTGGATCAGAGGAGAACTAAGCCCCATGGCCAACCTTCGCGACATTAAGAAGCGAATCTCCTCGGTTACCACGACCAAGCAGATCACGCGCACGATGGAGATGGTCTCTACGGCCAAGATCCGTCGTGCCCTCGATCGCTCCAAGCAGGCCGAGCCCTATAAGGAGGCGCTGACCGACGTCATGTTGACGGTCGCCGGCGACGCCTCCTGTTCGGGCACCGATCCCATGCTGCAGAAGCATGAGAGCGTCAAGCATGGCCTGATTGTCGTTATTGCCTCGGACCGCGGCCTTGCCGGCGGTTTCAATACGACGGTGGAGCGCACGGCCGAAAAGCTCGCCGCTTCTTGGGCGAACGACGGCATCGAGTGCGAGATCATCGCGTGTGGGCGCAAACCGGTCACGTATTTCCGTGACCGCGCAAACGTCGTCATGCACTTTGAGGGCAACTCCTCTGAGCCCGATTTCAATCAGGCCCGCATGATCTCCTCTCATATCTGCGATGCGTATCGTGCCGGTGAGCTTGACCGTGTCGAGCTTGTCTACCACCACGCCAAGAACCGCGTGGATCAGGAGCTTCGCGTCGAGCATCTGTTGCCGCTCGACCCCGAGATGATCGCTATGGCCCACGGTCCGCGTAAGAACGAGACCGACGCCCCTAAGCGCATCTCGTCCACGTTCGAGTTCGTGCCCTCTCCCGAGCATGTTCTCGGCAAGCTTGTGCCGTCTTATATCCTGACGGTCATCTACCAGGCCCTGATCGATTCGGCGGCTGCCGAGCAGGGTGCACGCCGCAAGGCCATGCACTCCGCGACGGAAAACGCCACCGCGATCATCTCGACCCTTACCCGCACGTATAGTCGCGTGCGCCAGGCTTCGATCACGACCGAGATTAACGAGATCGTCGGCGGAGCCTCAGCATTGGAGGAACAGTAATGGCTAATAACACCGTAAAGCTTGCGGTCGAGGAAGCCACCAAGAAGACGACTGCCGGTGATGGTCGCATCGTGCGAATCATCGGCCCTGTCGTCGACGTCAAGTTTGACGGCGCGGTGCCCCCGATCTACAACGCGCTCACGGTCGAGGCCGAGACCCCGATCGGTCATCTGAGCACGATCCTCGAGGTCGAGAGCCAGCTTCCGGGCGGCGTCGTCCGCACGGTCGCCATGTCCTCGACCGACGGCCTGCAGCGCGGCCTCATCGCCACCGATACCGGTGAGCCCATGAAGATGCCCGTTGGTCCCAAGACGCTCGGCCGCATTTGGAACGTCATGGGCAAGCCCGTCGACGGCAAGCCCATGCCCGAGGTGGAGGAGTTCTACCCCATCCACCATGCAGCGCCCCGTTTCGACGAGCTCACCACCAAGACCGAGATCTTCGAGACCGGCATCAAGGCCGTCGACCTGCTCGAGCCCTACATCCGCGGCGGCAAGACAGGTCTGTTCGGCGGCGCCGGCGTCGGCAAGACCGTTCTGATCCAGGAGCTCATCAACAACCTCGCCCAGGAGCACGGCGGCACCTCGGTGTTCACCGGCGTCGGCGAGCGTACCCGCGAGGGCACCGACCTGTTCCTCGAGATGAGCGAGTCTGGCGTTATCGACAAGACCTGCTTGGTCTATGGTCAGATGAACGAGCCGCCCGGAGCGCGTCTGCGCATCGGTCTAGCCGGCCTTACCACCGCTGAGTACTTCCGCGATCGCGGCCAGGACGTTCTGCTGTTCATCGACAACATCTTCCGCTTCTCCCAGGCAGGTTCCGAGGTTTCCGCACTGCTGGGCCGTATGCCGTCCGCCGTTGGTTACCAGCCC
>CALINZ010000301.1 GCA_938045085.1 uncultured Collinsella sp.
ATGCCGTGCTTTTGACACTCGCGGAATACATCCTCGTAGAAGGCCAGGCCAGCCTCATTGGGCTCGGTCTCGTCGCCGTTGGGGAAGATGCGGGTCCAAGCCAGGCTCATACGGAAGGTCTTAAAGCCCATCTCGGCAAAGAGAGCAATGTCCTCTTTGTAGTGGTGATAGAAATCGATGCCGGTCTGCGCGGGATAGTAATAGCCGTCCTCGAAGTCGAGCATTTTACGCTGGCCGGAGACCACCGCATAGCGCTCGGGGCCGTGCGGAGCCACGTCCACGTTGGCAAGGCCGCGGCCGTCCACGTTATAGGCGCCCTCGCACTGGTTGGCAGCCGTCGCGCCGCCCCACAGAAAGTCTTTACGAAAAGCCATGCATCGATCCTTTCATACGCTGCTTGTCGTGGTTTCAGTATCCCCGCAAATAGGGCCTCGCCCAACGACAGCGACGCAGGCCGACACTTCTTTTCGCACACGGCGGCCCGGCAGCCGCCCCCGTCTGACACTTTCTGATACCGCCGCCCCAAACCACCACAAAGGGGACAGGCACCTTTGTGGCGGCTTGGGCCCGGTTTGTCTCGATCTGTAACAGGTAGACCGCCAAAACCGGGCTTGGCGTTACAGATTGAGATTGTTCGGTCTGTCCCTGCAGTTTGTCTCGATCTGTAACAGGTAGAGACGATTTAGCCCGCTAGATGTTACAGATCGAGACAGAAGATTCTAGTCGCAGGTGATGTCGAGGTTTTGCCGACGAGGCCTACGTAACCGCCTTCGCTCAGCAATTCATTTGACTGAATAGGAAAGAAAGGAAAAAATAGGAAAAAAAGGAAAGGAGACTTATGACTGAAACCATCTTCTCCCCCTCATTTGGAAATCGCCCGTCCTATCTGGTGGGTCGCGGGAACGTGATTTCGACATTCATCTCCGGTCTTGAGCAGGAGCCGGGCAATCGAGACCGAGCCATGCTCATGCTCGGCCAGCGAGGCAGCGGCAAGACGGTTCTTCTGTGGGAACTTGCCGACCGCGCACGCAAGCTCGGTTTTGTTGTCGCCACACCCACCGTAGCCTCCGAAGATATGCTTGAGCGCATTGTTGAAAAAATCCAAGAAGCAGGCGAGCCTTATGTCAGCAAGCGTCATCTCCCCAAACTTTCTGGCGGTAGCTTGAGCGTCTTCGGCTTCTCAGCCGGTCTCGAGTTCACACGCGATGTGCAGGAGACCAAGAGTTTCCAGTTCAAACTCACGCAGCTGGCGCGCAAGCTGACCGAGCAGGGGCACGGCATCCTCATCCTTATCGATGAGCTCCAAGCTAATTCACCTGAGATTAGACAGCTCGTCACCGCCTATCAAGAGCTGGTCGGTGAGGGACTCAACGTCGCGCTTGTTATGGCAGGTCTCCCGGGAGCCGTCTGTGCAACGCTCAATGACCGCGTGCTGACATTTCTCAACCGCGCTCGCAAGGTCACGCTCGAACCGCTTTCAGTCGGAGATGTCGATGCCTATTATCAGCGGGCTTTCGAAGAGCTCGACCTTGATATTCCAGGCGATCTTCGCCTCCGTGCCGCTCGCGCAACCCAAGGCTCGCCCTATATGCTGCAGCTCATCGGCTATAACATCGGCAATCGCTGCAAGACAGGAGAACACGTAACGCCAGAGCAAGTCGACGGAGCTATCGAAGCGTCAAAAGCCGATTTCGAAAACGATGTTTGTGAAACGACGCTCGCCGCGCTATCGGACCAAGACGTCGCGTTTCTCGACGCAATGACTGATGACGAAGACGCCGTTTCGCGCATTTCCGATGTAGCGAAACGTATGTCAGTCACACCCGACTATGCGCAAAAGTATCGCCGGCGCCTCATCGACGCCGGCGTAATCGAACAGGCGCGCCGCGGTTACGTGCGTTTCGCCGTTCCATATATGGCTGACTATCTGCGCAGCCAACTCTAGGCAGCCACCGCAATGGGGACAGGCGCCTTTGTGGTGGTTTGGGCCCGGTTTGTCTCGATCTGTAACAGTTAGGCCGCCAAAACCGGGCCTGGTGTTACAGATTGAGATCTTTCGGGCAGCCCTCTGCAGTTTGTCTCGATCTGTAACAGGTAGAGACGATTTAGCCCGCTAGATGTTACAGATCGAGACGGAAGATTCTAGTCCACGGTGATGTCGAGGTTCTTGCCGATGAGGCCTACGTAGCCGCCCTCGGCAGCCTTGGGGCTGTCAGCATGGCAGAGAACCCACTTGTCGGCCTTCCAGTAGCAGTAGCTGTCGCCGGCCGTGGGCATGTCGGCCGCAGCCTCGGGGCGCGGGCCGTTGGTGCCGGCGGGCAGCGCCACCATCACCTGGAAGCCACCGTCGTCGACCATGCACGGCGTGTAGTGGAGCGTGGTGTTGAAGACTTCGACGACCGTACCCGCCGGCACGCGAAACGCCTTGACGCACGCGGTGTCGAGCTTGCCGTCCTCGATCTCCCAGCGATGCGCCACGAGCAGGATAAAGTCGCGAGCGCCCAAGTTGAATTCGCTCGCGCGGTGATACTCCAGGCAGTTGAGTCGTGTATTGTGGCCGTTGCACCAGCCGAGCTGGAAGGGACGGCCACCAAACATGAGAAAGCCAAGCTTGTCGGCATCCTTGACGTCCTCGAGCTCCGGCGCACTCGCAACGTACTTGCTGCCCTCGGGAATGGGCGTGGCAGAGAGCGCCTCGAGCACGGGCGACGTAAGCTCGGACGGAACGTTATCCCAAACGTTGCCATAGGACTTGAACTCGGGATCGTTGACAGAGTAGATATGCATGTTCGCTCCTGTTCGTTTATGTGACAGTATGAACATTCTAGAACAAACATAAGCGATTTTAAACACTCGTCCCGACCACTCAGCAAAAAGACGCCCAATGCACGCGTTTTGGGCGATAAAGCCCTTACGCCTGCTGATAGTGCAGGTGCTTCTCGTCGATATCGGCCAGGTCGCGGTCGAGGTAGCGGCGCGCAAGCCAGTTGGCCATGGGGAGGTTCTGGTCCAGGTAGTTACCGCACTCCTCGGGAGCGGCACCGGGGACATCGCCCTCAAAGCCGGCGACAAACTCGAACAGCTCACGCACGAGCGGCAGGATCTCCTCGCTCGTCACCTCGCCAAACACAACCAGGTAAAAGCCCGTGCGGCAGCCCATGGGGCCAAAGAAGACAATACGGCTCGACCACTCGTCATGATTGCGAAGGAACGTCGCGCCCAGGTGCTCGATGGTGTGGCACTCGGCCGTGTTCATGACCGGCTCCTTGTTGGGCGTGGTCAGGCGCAGGTCAAAGGTGGTGACGGCGGCCCCGGTCGCCGGATCGCGGTCGATGCGGCTCACATACACGCCGGGCTCAAGCAACAGATGGTCAACGGAAAAGCTCGCAATGCGCTCCATGGCAGATCCTCTCGGTAGTCAATTTGGGACGGGCTCTTTTAGCTGGTTCGAATGGTCGCACCAATCATAACAGTCAAAAAAGCCCCGTCCCAAAAAGACAACTTAGCCAAGGACACGGGCCATACGCGTCTTGAACTCGGACAGGAAGCGCGGAGCATCCACGGTCAGTGCCACAAGCGTGCTCTTGTCCGGATCGGACAGGCGGCGCTCATCGCAGATGGTGCGACCGCGGTACTCGCCCAGCAGATCAACACGCAGGTTGCAGCCGAGCGCACCTACGAGTGTGGGGTCGATCGCCACGGCAACGGCCAGCGGATCGTGCAGCGCACAACCACCCAGGTAGGGTGCGTTCATCTCGTACGAGCCAATGTAGTGCTCGACCATGCTCGCAAATGCGCAGCCCGCCATGGTGCCCGAGCCCGTCCAGCCGGCAATGTCGCGGCGTGTGAGCACCACGCGATGCGTCACGTCCAGACCCACCATGGTGAGCTTACGGCCCGAGCGCAGCACCGCGTCGGCTGCCTCGGGGTCGCTCGCCATGTTGGCCTCGGCGCCCGCGCTCACGTTACCGGGCACGGTAAGGGCGCCGCCCATCACGACCACGCGGCCGATGGACATCATCGCCGCCGCATCGCGCTCCAGGGCGAGCGCCAGGTTGGAGAGCGGGCCAGTCGCTACGTAGACCAGATCGGGACCATAGGTGCGCGCGGCATCAATCAGATAATCGACCGCAGCGTTGCCGTCGGCCGAGGTCGCCCCCACCGGCTCGTAGGGCGACGCGGGCACGCTCGCGCCGCCGATGCCGTTCTTGCCGTGAATGAGCGCGGTGGACGCCGGCGGCGTATAGGGCTCAGTCGCCTGCAGAGGACGGTCGGCACCCAGGTACACCGGAACCTCGGGGCGACCCAGCAGATCGAGCACCGCCAGGCAATTGTGCGCCGATTGCTCGACGCGCACGTTGCCAAAGCACGTGGTGATGCCCACGAGCTCCACCTCGGGGCTCGCGATGGCATAGGCCAGCGCCATCGCATCGTCCACTCCCATATCCAGATCAAGGATCAGCTTCTTGATTGCCATTGTTCTACTCCGCTTCTCCGTCTTTATCGTTTAACCAAACCAATGTTCAACTTCGGCGCGCGTGGGAATCGATTGCTGAGCGCCCAGGCGCGACACCGTCACTGCCGAAGCGCGAGCACCCGCGGCCATGCACTCAAAGAGCGGCAAGCCCTCTAGGCGAGCCGCCGCCAACGCGCCGATAAACGTATCGCCGGCGGCCGTGGTATCGACTACCGTACTCGAAAGTGCCGGCATGCGCAGCAGCTCACCGCCATCGCCGAGCGTAACCGAGCCGGCACCGCCCAACGTGATGACCGCGGCGCCGGCGCCCTTGTCGAGCAGTGCATTGAGCGCGGCGACGCAACTCACATCATCCGTGGGCAGAATGCCCGTCAGAACCTGGCACTCGGTCTCGTTGGGACAGACCAGGTCGACCGCAGGCCAGACCTCCGCAGGCAGCTCGCAGGCAGGCGCCGGATTAAAGACCGTATAGAACCCCAGCTCGCGAGCGCAAACAAGCGCCTCGGCCGTCGCTGCAAGGTCACATTCGCCCTGGGCGATAAAGACGCTTCCGGCAGCCGGGGCAATCTCGCTGGCGTCGCCGTCGAGCTCATGGGCCACCAGACGTCTCAGCGCGCAGGCAACGTCCTCACCCGCAAGCGCATGGTTGGCACCCGGTGACAGCACGATGCGGTTGTCGCCCTCGCAGCGAATGATGGTCGCCGTTCCCGTCTCCACGTCATCGCGATGCACTACAAAGTCACAGTCCACGCCGGCGTCTTGGAGCCCCGCCACGAGCGACGCGCCGAACGCGTCGCGACCGACCGCGCCGATCATGTGCGTGCACGCGCCCATACGTGCGGCAGCTACGGCCTGATTGGCGCCCTTGCCGCCGGCGTTGGTGATAACATTGCCGCCGATAGACGCGGTCTTTTCGCCCGGATCCGGCGGATAGAACAGGCCCTCTGCCGCTGCAGCTGCTGCCACCTCGGTTAAAAGCATGCCAGGCTGGACCGTCATGGTCATGTTGGCCTTGTCCAGACAGATCATCCTGTTCATTTTCATAACAGACAGCAGAATGCCGCCGTACTTACAGTTTGCGCCGCCCGCAAGACCGGTACCGGCTCCGCGGACAACCACCGGTATATTCTGCTCCCAGGCATATTTCATGATCCTGCTGACTTCCTGTT
>CALINZ010000302.1 GCA_938045085.1 uncultured Collinsella sp.
CCCGAGCCCAGACCGTGGACCGAAAGCAGGTCGGCACCGGCAAGCGAGGCAGAGCGGGCGGCACCGCGCACCTGATGCGGAATGTCATGGAACTTGAGGTCGAGGAAGACCTTAAAGCCCAGGTCCTTGAACGTCTTGACGATCTCGGGGCCCTCGGCGTAATAGAGCGTCATGCCCACCTTGAGCCAAGCGGCATGACCAGAAAGCTCGTGGGCGAGCTCGAGCGCACGCTCACGGTCACAGTCGAGGGCGACGATAACGCGGTCGCGGGCATCGGTCTCTAGCATTCGAAAGCACCTACCAGCTCGTTGATGTCCTTCACGCCCTGGGACTCGGCCCAGGCCTCGAGCTCGCGCGCGATCTTAATCGAGGCGCACGGATCAACAAAATTAGCCATGCCAACCGACACGCAGGTGGCACCAGCCAGGATAAACTCGGCCGCATCCTCACCCGTCATAACGCCGCCGACGCCATTGATGGGGATATCGACGGCCTGGGCGACCTCCCAGACCATGCGCACGGCGATGTGGTGGCACAGCGGGCCCGAAAGGCCGCCCTTGGGCTTGGCCACGCGGGACTTGCGAGTGTGCACGTCGATGGCCATGCCCTGGATGGAGTTGATGACCGAAAGGCCGTCGGCGCCGGCGGCCTCGAGAGCCTTGCCAATCTCGGCGACGTTGACCGGAGCCATCTTTACGAACAGCGGCTTATCGGTCACCTTGCGGCAAGCAGCCATAACGGCAGAGGCACCCTCGGGCGTGGATCCCATGGCGGCACCGCCAGCAGCGATATTGGGGCAGCTCACGTTGATCTCGTAGCCGGCAGCCCAGGGGCACAGCTCGACATACATCTCGAGCGCGCGGACAAACTCCTCGACGGAGTGACCGGCAACCTGACAGATGACCTGACAGCCGTCCTTGGACAGCTGTTCGAGCCACGGCCCGGACTCGCGGGCAAAAGCGGCCACGCCGGGGTTCTGAAGGCCCACGGAGTTGATCATGCCGCCGGGAATCTCGGCCATGCGGGGCGCGGGGTTGCCGGGCCAGGGCTCGGCAGCGCAACCCTTGGTGGTGATGGCGCCCAGCTGGGAAACATCAAAGAAGTTCTGGAACTGCCAACCGTAGCCAAAGGTACCGGCTGCGGTGTTGATGGGGTTCTGCATCTTGACGCCGCCGAAATCGACGGCCATGTTCACGGTACCCACTAGAAGACCACCACCTTGGAAGCATCGAACACGGGGCCGCACATGCAGGCGCCCTTCATACCGTCGACCGTCTCGACATTGCAGGTGTTGCAGGCGCCAAAGCCGCAGCTCATCATGCGCTCGAGCGACACCTCGCAGTACGCACCGGCCTCGCGGCAGACGGCGAACGCATCGGGCAGGATATCGTCCAGCGTCTCGCC
>CALINZ010000303.1 GCA_938045085.1 uncultured Collinsella sp.
AACATGAACATTTGTCCATTATCACCTAATGCAGCGACCTAAAGTCGAGCATATCGGTTAACGGAGGGAAGAGGGGATGTGGGGGACGGAATACGTTGCAGCCCCACCCCAGCAACATCAGGGGAATGTCTCGATCTGTAACAGGTACAGGGTTATTGGGCCCCTTGATGTTACAGATCGAGACATTCGGTCGACGTTTCACCGGTTTGTCTCGATCTGTAACAATTACGAACTCAAACAACTTCTAAACGTTACAGATCGAGACAAAACCTCTCAGCGCCCATACCACTGGCGTCTCCACTCCTCAGCCAATTCAGCCTGCCGAGGAATACCCGCCAACCTCATTTTCTCGACCAGCTTCCCCGGGTCTTTGAGTTCGTTAAACGTAAACCGAAGCACCTTATGCCCGAGCATTGTCAGATGAGATTCCCGCTGACGCTCTGCCACGAATGGGTCGACCGACTCCCGGCCCTCACCGTTCTGCAAGGTGTACTTCCCCTTTCCGTCGAGCTCGCCGATGACACACGTCCCGTCCTCGAGCCGCCAAAAATAGTCGACGCGAAACACCTGGCTCGGATCGAGCGGGTCGCGAAACTCCGCCTGCAGCTCCGGAACCGGAAAGCCGTACGCAATAAAGAACGCTCGGAACCGAGACTCGCCGCCGTTTTCGGACAGCCCGTCCGCATACGACGCAATCGCCTGTGCCCTGCGATACCCTCGCCTGCCCTCGCAATCGGCGCGGAGGCGCTCGCACAAATCCCCACGTGATACGCCCTTCGCCCGCAATGCAGAATCGGCGATCGCCAGACCATACGAAAACGGCGCACGCAGCAGACAATCCTCCACCGTGCGCCAAAACGACGTCACCCGCACGCCGTCGACGCGCTCAAGCGCTCCCGCCATCTGAGGACGCAACAACCTGCACCCGCTGCTCAACGTCACCGAACAACCCGTCTTAACAAGAAAACGCGGCCCGAGCAGATCATTCGGCACCTCCAGGCCCCACAAAAGTGCCGCGTCATAACCCCAAAACGCCCAATCGGGATGAAATTCCGCAAGCCCTTTGATAGTCCTCAGCGCTCGCTCCGCCGGCGTCAATGCATCCCAATCATGCTGAAAACAGAACAGGTACGGCTCGGGCTCCGCGATATCGTCGGTTCCAACATGGCGTCGCAGCCACATGAGCTCGGTATTGTCATGCGTTGCGAGCAGCGCACCTTGCTTGGCCGTCTCCGTGAGCCGCACGAGCATCCTATTCCGCGCCAACGTGTTGCGAGTCGCATGTTTGTGTTTGAGAACGGTATTAGACACTTTCATCACCACCACGTCAGACAAATGGACCATCGTCACCGTTGCCTCCGCTGGCAAATGTCTTGATCTGTAACAGGAAGACCGATTTTTGGCCGCTAGATGTTACAGATCGAGATCTTTCGACACCGCGTCCAACCTTTGTCTCGATTTGTAACAGGTAGGTCGAGTTTTGGCCTGTAGATGTTACAGATTGAGACATTCCCCCAACCAGGTGCCAAACGTCTCGATCTGTAACAGTTAGACGTTCTCCAGCCCCCCAAACGTTACAGATTTAGACAAACCAGCGGCGCCCAAGCGTTCGTCTCAATCTGTAACAGGTAGACCGGTTTTTTGCCCCTAAACGTTACAGATTGAGACAAAGTCAGGGGCAGCAGAGCGACACCAGTAACATCCCCTACTCCCACTCCTGCTCGTAGATGTTGAGCGACTTCACGTACCGCCCCTGGGCGCCCATGATGTCGCGGACCAGGCGCAAAAAGAAGCTGACGCACGAGGTGTCAAAGCCGTCCTGCAGATCCTCGGGATGCACCGCACCCGGTCCATCGACCGCCGTGTCACTCAGGCGCGCGATGTCATACAGATAGAGCTGTCCCGCCGTCAGCCAGACATCGTCGATGCAGGCGAGGCGCACCGCGATCGCGCCGTCGCTCCAATGCTCCTTTTGCACGATATGCGGGTCGTAGACATCAAAGCGACGGTCGGCACGCGTATCCTTCAGCGCAACCATGCCGTTCGCAGGATCCTTGTCCAAAATGCCAAAGCGCGAGAAATACTGCGTGTCGCGTACCTGCTCGAGCCGCTTGAGCGAGGCAGGCGAAAGCGATGCCGGCGGTTCGTCAACATACAGCTCGAGCAGCGTCTTGCCATGGCGATAGGGGCGCTCGAAGAGCAGCCAATCGGTAAATGCCATGTTGTAGGCCATGATTTCGTTTTGCGAAGGCTCGGTGCAATAGCTGAGCCACGGGTCGACAATGATCTCGAACTGTTCGCGCGCCGGCTCCAAAAACTGGAACTTCCGCAGCATCCAAAAATGGGCCATGTCGGCAATATCGTTGCCGACGGCTTCGGCTAGCTGCGCTCGGTCTAAAGCGTGATCAGTCATGGCATCCTCCTCAAACTGATGGACCTCAATTTGAGCTTACGAGGAGGGTGGGCAGCCACGACCAGCGCGGGCAAAATAGGCCTCCGGCTGCAAACCAACTGCTGACCAAACACTTGACGAAAAGCTTGACCGAAAATGCGCACCGCAACAAAACCACAGGTAAACATAGACGGCCAACCCGCCCTTTTGAGCCAGATACCCACAGCCACCACAGAAACAACAGGTGACCACAGCCCAAGAAGTCGACAAATGAACACCCGCACGTCGACAAACGAGCAAATCGCTCGCAAAGAGTGTCCCCAACGACTAGACAAAAATGACCAGTCGTTGGGGACGTTCTTAAATGACTACTTTACAGCTCCAGCGCGTCGGCGACTTCGGCAGCGCAGGCCAGGGCATCGGCCATGGCGTTCACCACGAGCGAGCTGCCGTTGCGGGCGTCACCGGCCACGTACACCGGCGCGGCATCCGCGGCGACACCGTCGACACGGGCCGCAAGGTGCGAACCCTCGGCAACCATCACCGGCAGCGGACGACCAGCGGTGGCAACGGGCACGCCAACGGCGTCGAGCACGCCATGCTCGGGGCCCGTAAAGCCGCAGGCGATGAGCACCAGCTGGGCCGGCACCTCGTGCTCGGAGCCCGCGATGCGCTCGGGCTTGCCAGCCGACCAATCCAGATCGACCACGCGCAGGCCCGCGGCCGCGCCCTTCTTGTCCAGCAGCACCTCGAGCGTATCCACGCCCCAAGCGCGCATCTCGCCGCCCATGACAGCGATGGCCTCCTGCTGGCCGTAGTCGGTCTTCTTAACGTTTGGCCACTGCGGCCAGGGGTTGCTCGCCACGCGCGCATCAGGCGCCGCCGGCAAGAACTCAAACTGGCGCACGCTGCGCGCACCCTGACGTACCGCGGTGCCCACGCAGTCGTTACCGGTATCGCCGCCGCCAATGACCACGACGTCCAGGCCGTGTGCATCGACGACAGGCTCGCCGCCATCGAGCACCGAGACGGTCGAGGCCGTCAGGTAGTCCACGGCATACACCACGCCGGGTGCGTCAATATTCTCAGCAGCCAGCCCACGCGGGGCGCGAGCACCGGCAGCCACCACGACGGCGTCAAAGCCATTGAGCTTGGCCGCCACCGCAGGGTTCGTAACGTCAGCACCCAGCTCGAACACAATGCCCAGCTCGCGCATGAGCGCCACGCGACGCTCGACCACGGACTTCTCGAGCTTCATGTTGGGAATGCCGTACATGAGCAGGCCGCCCGGGCGGTCGTCACGCTCAAACACCGTCACGCGGGCACCGCGACGCGCAAGCTCCCATGCTGCCACCAGGCCAGCCGGGCCGGAACCCACCACGGCAACCGTGGGCGCGCCCTCCCCTGCCGGCTCAAAGCGGCGCGGACCGCCATTTGCCCACTCATGGTCGCTGATCGCGCGCTCGTTGTCGTGAATCGTCGTGGGCTGGCCGTCGACCGAGCCCAGGTTACACGCGGCCTCGCACAGCGCCGGGCACACGCGGCTCGTGAACTCGGGCATAGGCGAGGTGAGTGACAGACGCTCTGCGGCCTCGTCCCAGCGGCCGCGATACACTAGCTCGCTCCACTCGGGAATCAGATTGTGCAGCGGGCAGCCACTCGGACGCGCCTTGCCAAAGCTCGCGCCCATCTGGCAAAACGCCACACCACACATCATGCAGCGGCTCGCCTGGGCACGGCGCGCATCGTCGTCGAGCTCCACGTACAGCGGATCGAAATCGCGGCTGCGCTCCTCCACGGGGCGCAGCTCGTGGGTCACGCGATCGATATCAAGAAAAGCACCGGGCTTACCCATGGCACTTACGCCTCCTTTTTGGTCGAAGCAACAGAGCTGGCGGTGGTGGGCGCAGCGCCAGCGACACCACCCGCCACATCAAAGCGAGCGACATCGGCGGCGTCGGCGCGACCGGTCACAATGTCAAACGCCAGCTCCTCGGCCTGCGCATGCGTCTTACCGATGGCCTCGGCGGCGGCGACAATCGCCAACACGCGCTCGTACTCGGTCGGAATGACCTTCACAAAGTGCTTGCCCATCGTCTCAAAGCTGTAGAGCAGCTTAATACCGCGCGGGCTCTGCGTCGCGTCCACGTGCTCCTGGATGAGCGCACGAATCTGCGCCAGCTCGCCGGCCGTCGGGGCCTTGAGCTCAACGCTCTCGTGGTTCACACGGGCATCGAGCGTGCCGTACTGGTCAAAGACGTAAGCCACGCCGCCCGTCATGCCGGCGGCGAAGTTCTGCCCGACCTCGCCCAGGATGAGCGCCAGACCGCCCGTCATGTACTCGCAGCCATGGTTGCCGCAGCCCTCGACCACCACCGTGGCACCGGAGTTGCGCACGCCAAAGCGCTGGCCTGCCAAGCCGTTAATAAAGCCGCGACCGCTCGTGGCGCCAAAGAAGGCCACGTTGCCCACGATGATGTTCTCGTCGAACTTGTAGGTCGCATGCGGGTTGGGGCGCACCGACACCTCGCCGCCCGAAAGGCCCTTGCCAAAGTAGTCGTTGGCGTCGCCGCACACGTTGAGCGTAATGCCGCGCGGCAGGAAGGCGCCAAAGCTCTGACCGGCCGAACCATCGCAATCGATGGTGATGGAGCCGGCGGGCAGGCCCTCGGGATGTGCCTTGGTCACCGCGTTGCCCAAGATGGTGCCCACGCAGCGGTTAACGTTGGCGATGTCGGCGCGGAAGCGAATCGGACGCAGGTGCGCACGGGCATCGGCCGTATAGGGCACAAACAACGTGGAGTCGAGCGTCTTGTCGAGCTCGCTGTCCGCGGCCATCTGCGGCAGGAAGTGGCGACCGTCGGCACCCGGGATATGGGCACCGAACTCGCAGGTCGCGCTCGCCAGGACGGGCGACAGATCGAGCAGGTTGGCCTTGCGGTTGCCCGGTACCTCGATCTGGCGCAGGCACTCGGGGTGGCCCACCATCTCGTCGACGGTGTGGAAGCCCAGGCTCGCCATGACCTCGCGCAGCTGCTCGGCAACAAAGAGCATAAAGTGCTCAACGTGCTCGGGCTTGCCGCGGAAGCCGTGACGCAGGCGGCAGTTCTGCGTCGCGATGCCGGCCGGGCAGGTGTCCTGCTGGCAGTCGCGCTGCATGAGGCAGCCCATGGAGATGAGCGGCATGGTCGCAAAGCCAAACTCCTCGGCACCCAGCAGGCAGGCGACGGCGACATCGGTACCGTCCATGAGCTTGCCGTCGGCCTCGAGCACCACGCGAGAGCGCAGGCCGTTTTGCAGCAGCGTCTGCTGGGCCTCGGCAAGGCCGAGCTCCAGCGGCAGGCCGGCGTGCCAGATGGAATCGCGCGCCGCGGCACCCGAGCCGCCATTGTGGCCGCTGATCAAGATCTTGTCGGCAGCGCCCTTAGCCACACCGGTGGCAATGGTGCCGACGCCGGCCTCGCTGACCAGCTTGACCGACACGCGCGCACCGGGGTTGGCGTTCTTAAGATCGAAGATAAGCTCCGCCAGGTCCTCGATGGAGTAGATGTCGTGGTGCGGCGGAGGCGAGATCAGGCCGATGCCGGGCGTGGACTGACGGACCTCGGCGATCCAGGGGTAGACCTTCTTGCCGGGCAGGTGGCCACCCTCGCCGGGCTTGGCGCCCTGGGCCATCTTGATCTGAATCTCGAAGGCGCTGCACAGATAGCGGCTCGTCACGCCAAAGCGCGCGCTCGCCACCTGTTTGATGGCGGAGTTCTTGGAGTCGCCGTTAGCCAGCGGGGTCTCGCGACGCGGATCCTCGCCGCCCTCGCCGGAGTTGGAACGGCCGTGCAGGCGGTTCATGGCGATGGCCATGCACTCGTGCGCCTCTTTGCTGATGGAGCCGTACGACATGGCGCCGGTGTTAAAGCGGCGGACGATGTTGAGCGCGGGCTCCACCTCGTCGAGTGCCACCGGCGTGCGGCCGCTGGCATCAAAGTCGAGCAAGTCGCGCAGGCGCACGGCACGGCCGGTGCGGTGCAGGCGGGCGCTGTACTCCTTAAAGGTGTCGTAGCTGTCCTCACGGCAGGCGGTCTGCAGCAAGTAGACAGTCTGCGGATCGATGAGGTGATCCTCGCCGCCGAGCGGGCGCCACTTAGTCAGACCCAGCGTGGGCAGCTGATCGGGAGCCGGGCTCTTAAGGATGGCGAGCGCAGCGTCGTAGCGCTCGTTTTGCTCGCGCTCGACGTCCTCGACACCCATACCGCCCACACGGCTCACCGTGCCGGCAAAGTACGCGTTGACGAACTCCGGCGTAAAGCCCACGGCCTCGAAGATCTGCGCCGAATGGTAGCTCTGCACCGTGGAGATGCCCATCTTGGACATGATGGAGACGATGCCCGCCGTCGCGGCCTTGTTGTAGTTGGCGATGCCCTGCTCGGCCGTCACGCCCAGATCGCCGCGCGCCGCCAGATCGCGGATGCACGCATGCGCGTTGTACGGATAGATGCCGCTCGCGGAGTAGCCCACCAGCGCCGCAAAGTCGTGCGGGGACACGGCATCGCCGCACTCCACCACGATATCGGCAAAGGTGCGCACGCCGGCGCGGATCAGGTGGTTGTGCACGCAGCCCACGGCGAGCAGCGACGGCACGGGCACCTCGCCCGCAGCGGCGCGATCGCTCAGCACCACGATGTTCACGCCGTCGCGGACCGCAGTCTCGACGTCCTCGGCAAGCTGCTTGAGCGCAGCCTGCAGCGCGCCCTCACCGGCATCACGACGGTAGACGGCACGGAAGCGACGGGTCTTAAAGCCCACACGGTCGATAGCACAGATACGCTCGAACTCCTCCTCGTTGAGCAACGGGCGCTCCAAGCGCACCAGCTGACAGGCCGTGCGGGAATCC
>CALINZ010000304.1 GCA_938045085.1 uncultured Collinsella sp.
AGACATATTAAGGTTGTCGCGAGTTCCGCACGAACAGGAGAGCACTTAATGTGCTCTCCGTCGTGAGCAGGACTGTAGAGCAGCAACCTTAATATGTCTCAGGCCCGCCCCTCCGCCGCACACTGGGAACGTGCCACGCACTTTACCTGCGTAAACAATGTGAGTGAAATATGAATCTCGATGGATACGCCCGCAGCCGTGTATACTAAACAGCTGTGTGTAACCAGGGGAGTATTCTGGCTGGACAAAATGCCTGCTTAATAGGGTTGTCAGGTAGTCCGGACGCAATACAAGGCTGGGGAGCACGTCGTGTAAGTAGTGGTCCTCTAGGGGCGTACGCTCGGTGGTGTACGCATTGTCCCAAGACCACGCGAGAGTTGGGATCATATCTTGATCAGCATGATTCTCGGCCGCAAGATTGGCATGACCCAGGTTTGGGACGAGGACGACAACGTCGTTCCCGTCACGGTCATCCAGGCTGGCCCCTGCGCTGTCTCGCAGGTTAAAACTCAGGCAACCGACGGCTATGACGCCGTCCAGATCGGTTTCGGCGACATCAAGGCCAAGAACGTGAACAAGCCCATGGCTGGTCACTTCGCCAAGGCCGGCGTCGAGCCTGTCCGTTTCCTTCGTGAGGTCCGCGTCGAGAACGGCGAGGAGCACAAGGTCGGCGAGGTCGTCACCGTCGCTGATTTCGCTGATGTCGAGAAGGTCGACGTCATCGGTACCTCCAAGGGTAAGGGCTTCCAGGGTCGCATCAAGCGCTGGGGTCAGCGCCGCGGTCCTATGACGCATGGTTCTCACTTCCAGCGTCACCCCGGTTCTATCGGTCAGTGCGCCTATCCTGCGCGCGTCCTCAAGGGCGTCAAGATGGCCGGTCACATGGGTAACGAGCGCGTTACCGTCAAGAACCTTTCCGTTGTCCGCATCGATGCCGAGCAGAACCTCATCTTGGTCAAGGGCGCTGTCCCGGGTGCCAAGAATGGTCTCGTCGCCATCCGTATGGCCTAAGGGTCCAGCCCATTTAGCCCAGCGTCATACCAAGGAGAACACTTAAATGGCAAAGTTTGAAGTAAAGAACAGCGAGGGCAAGAAGGTCGCCGAGGCCGAGCTCGCCGCTGAGGTGTACGGCATCGAGCCGAACATCCACGTTATGCACCACATCGTCAAGTGCCAGATGGCCTCTTGGCGTCAGGGCACCCAGTCCGCTAAGGGCCGCTCTGAGGTTTCCGGTGGCGGCAAGAAGCCTTGGCGTCAGAAGGGCACCGGCCGTGCCCGCCAGGGTTCCATCCGTGCTGCCCAGTGGCGTCACGGTGGCGTTGTCTTCGCCCCCAAGCCCCGTTCCTACGCTAAGCGTATGAACAACAAGGAGGTCAAGCTGGCTATGCGCTCTGCGCTGTCCGCCAAGCTGGCCGATGGCGAGCTCGTGCTCGTCGACGACTACGGCTTCGAGAAGCCTTCTACCAAGGCTGCCGTTGCCATGCTCAAGGCTCTCGGCCTTGAGGGCAAGCGTCTGACCATCATCGTTCGCGATGAGGACGTCAACGCCTACCTATCGTTCCGCAACATTCCCAAGACGTTCATCATCACTGCCGACGAGGCCAATGCCTATGATCTCGTCAACAACAACGCCGTGCTGATGCCCGCCGACATCGCCGCTCACTTCGGGGAGGTGCTTGCTTAAATGACCGCCCACGAGATCATCATTCGTCCGATCGTGTCCGAGCGTTCCTTCTCCGGTATGGAGCAGAACAAGTACACGTTCGAGGTCGCCAAGGATGCTAACAAGTATCAGATCAAGGATGCCGTCGAGGAGATCTTCGGCGTCAAGGTCGTTCGCGTGAACACCCTGACGGTCAAGCCCAAGACCAAGCGCGTGCGCTATGTCGCTGGCAAGACCCGTTCTTGGAAGAAGGCCATCGTCACGCTGGCCGAGGGCGACACCATCGAGGTCTTTGGCAACCAGGCCTAAGACTCGCTGCTGTTGAGTGAGCTCATGCCTCCCAAATAGGGGAGGCGAGAGCTCAAGGTTTTGGGCGTATAAAATGGACACGCCCGGAACCGTGTATACGTCCGGTGTCATCGCACCCGAGGCAGAACCTCGAATCCCTGTCTGCGATGGCTAACGGATTCCTATTGAAAGGGATTGTAATGGCTGTAAAGCACCTTAAGCCGACCTCCGCTGGTAGGCGTTGGCAGACGATCTCCGACTTCTCCGAGATCACCTGCACCAAGCCCGAGAAGTCTCTTCTCGAGCCCCTGCCCAAGAAGGCCGGTCGTAACAACAACGGCCGCATCACCACCCGCCACCAGGGCGGCGGCGTGAAGCGTCGTTACCGCGTGATCGACTTCAAGCGCAACAAGGACGGCGTGCCCGCCAAGGTTGCCACGATCGAGTACGATCCGAACCGTTCCGCTCGCATCGCTCTGCTGCACTATGCTGACGGTGAGAAGCGCTACATCCTGGCCCCCAAGGGCCTCGAGGTCGGTCAGACCATCATGTCCGGTTCTGACGCCGACATCAAGCCGGGCAACGCTCTGCCCCTCGCCGACATCCCCGTCGGTACGCTCATCCACGCCGTTGAGTTCCAGCCGGGCAAGGGCGCTGCTATCGCCCGTTCCGCCGGTAACTCCTGCCAGCTGATGGGTAAGGAGGGCAAGTACGCTATCGTCCGTATGCCTTCCTCCGAGATGCGCCGCATCCTCGTTACCTGCCGCGCCACCGTCGGTGAGGTCGGCAACGCCGATCACTCCAACATCGTCATCGGCAAGGCCGGCCGTAAGCGTCACATGAACGTGCGCCCGACCGTCCGCGGTACCGTCATGAACCCTGTCGACCACCCGCACGGCGGTGGCGAGGGCAAGAACCACACCTCTGGTCGTCCCTCCGTTACCCCCTGGGGTAAGCCGACGAAGGGCCTTCGTACGCGCAAGAAGAAGAAGGTCTCGAACCAGCACATCATTCGTCGCCGTAAGAAGTAATTTCGGATACCGAGTTTTAGGAGAAAGCACTTATGAGCAGAAGTCTCAAAAAGGGCCCGTTCGTGGAGACTCGCCTTCTCTCGCGTATCACCGCGATGAACGAGGCTGGCAAGAAGGACGTCGTGAAGACCTGGTCCCGCGCGTCCACCATCTTCCCCGAGATGGTTGGTCACACCATCGCCGTCCACGACGGCCGCAAGCATGTGCCCGTGTATGTTACCGAGTCCATGGTTGGTCACAAGCTCGGCGAGTTCGCGCCGACTCGTACGTTCCGTGGCCACAAGGCCAAATAGGGGGTTAACCGTAAATGGCAACTAAGTCTATTGAAACTGAGGCCACCGAGGTTCGCGCCGTCGCTAAGTACGTGCGTGTTTCCCCCAGCAAGGCCCGCCTGGTGGTCGATCTGATCCGCCGCAAGCCTGTCGCTCAGGCCTTCGACATCCTCCACTTCTGCGACCGCGCCGTCGCCGTGGATGTCGAGAAGGTTCTCCGTTCCGCCGTTGCGAACGCCGAGAACAACAACGGTCTGCGTGCCGACAACCTGGTTGTCGCCGCTGCCTATGTTGACGAGGGTCCGACGCTTAAGCGCATCCGTCCCCGCGCCAAGGGTTCCGCTTCTCGCATTCTGAAGCGTACTTCCCACATCACCGTCGTCGTTGCTCCTCGAAAGGAGGCGTAAAGCTGTATGGGTCAGAAAGTCTACCCCACCGGCTTCCGTCTTGGCATCACCGAGAACTGGCGCTCCCGCTGGTTCGCAGAGAAGGATTACGCTAAGACCCTCGGTAACGATCTCGAGATCCGCAAGTACCTCGAGAAGCGTCTTTCCCGCGCAGCTGTCTCCCGCGTCGAGATCGAGCGCGCTGGCGACAAGGTGAAGGTCATCATCCTCACCGCTCGCCCCGGCGTTGTCATCGGTAAGAAGGGTGCCGAGATCGATACCCTCCGCACCGAGCTCGAGAAGGTCGCTGGCGTCTCCAAGGGCCAGCTCTCCGTCGACGTTGTCGAGATCAAGCGCCCCGAGCTCGACGCCAACCTCGTTGCTCAGTCCATCGCTGAGCAGCTCGAGGGCCGTGTTGCCTTCCGTCGCGCTATGCGCAAGGCTGTCCAGTCCGCCCGCAAGGCCGGCGCCAAGGGCATCCGTATCCAGTGCTCCGGTCGTCTCGGCGGTGCCGAGATGGGCCGTCGTGAGTGGTACCGCGAGGGTCGCGTGCCTCTGCACACCCTCCGTGCCAAGATCGACTACGGCACGGCTGTCGCCAGCACCACCATGGGCGCTTGCGGCGTGAAGGTCTGGATCTACCTGGGCGAGAAGCTCCCGGGCCAGCCTGTTCCCAACCCTGCACTCGAGGGCTCTTCCCGTCCTCGTCGTCGTAACTCCGAGAGGAGGGGTCAGTAGTGCTTGCCCCTAAGCGTATTCTTCACCGCAAGGTGCAGCGTGGCTCCATGAAGGGCCAGGCCAAGGGTAATACCGAGCTGCATTTCGGTGAGTTTGGTATCCAGGCTCTCGAGGCCCATTGGATCACCAACCGTCAGATCGAGGCCGCTCGTATTGCCATGACCCGCTACATGAAGCGTGGCGGTCGTGTCTACATCACGATCTTCCCCGATAAGCCCATCACCAAGAAGCCTGCCGAGACTCGCATGGGTTCTGGTAAGGGTAACCCCGAGGAGTGGGTGGCCGTCGTCAAGCCCGGCCGCATCATGTTCGAGGTCAAGGGTGTTCCCGAGGAGGTCGCTCGCGAGGCTCTGCGTCTTGCGCAGCACAAGCTCCCCATCAAGACCAAGATTGTTGCTGCCAAGAACGCTGAGCAGCGCATCCAGAAGGAGATGGCTGAGGAGGCCGCTCTCGAGGCCAAGTGGGCTGCTGAGGACGCCGCCGCCGCCAAGGAGGAGAACTAATGAAGCCCGCAGAGATTCGTGAGCTCTCGGACGCTCAGCTCGTTGAGAAGCTGAAGGAAATGCGCGCCGAGCTCTTTAACCTTCGTTTCCAGATGGCCACCAGCCAGCTGGACAACACCGCTCGCGTCAACACCGTGAAGAAGGACATCGCTCGCGTCCTCACGGAGCAGCGCGCCCGCGAGATCGCAGCGGAGAAGTCCGCTGTCGCCGAGTAGGACCTAAGGAGAGAACATGACTGATTCGCGTAACTCGCGTAAGGTCCGTACGGGTGTCGTTACCTCCGTCTCCGGTGCCAAGACCATTGTTGTCACCATCACCGAGCGCAAGCGTCACCCCAAGTACGGCAAGATGATGACCAGCTCCAAGAAGCTGCACGCTCACGACGAGGAGTGCACGGCTGGCGTGGGCGATACCGTCCGCGTTATGGAGACCCGTCCTATGTCCAAGATGAAGCGTTGGCGCCTCATCGAGGTCGTCGAGCGCGCTAAATAAGCAGTCGCTCTTACGACTTGTACGTTTCCGAAGATGTGCGTATGCCTGGCTTGCATACCACGGGCCGTATAAAGGCTGCGCACCTCTCTTCGGTTCTTAGTTCGGAGGAACATCTACCATGATTCAGATGCAAACCATGCTGAACGTCGCCGACAACTCCGGCGCTCGCAAGATTCGCTGCATCAAGGTGCTTGGCGGTTCCAAGCGTCGTTATGCAGGCATCGGCGATGTGTTCATCGGTGCTGTCCAGGAGGCTACCCCTGGCGCCAACGTCAAGAAGAAGGACGTTGTCCGTTGCGTCGTCGTTCGCACCGTTAAGGAGATCCGCCGCAAGGATGGCTCCTACATTCGCTTTGATGAGAACGCCTGCGTTGTCATCAACAACGATGGTTCGCCCGTCGGCACCCGTATCTTCGGGCCCGTCGCTCGCGAGCTTCGTGACAAGAAGTACATGAAGATCGTCTCGCTCGCTCCCGAGACCCTGTAGTTAGGGGAGATATATGTATATCAAGAAGGGCGATAAGGTCCAGGTTCTCTCTGGTAAGGATCGCGGCAAGCAGGGCGTTGTCCTGCGTGCTCTCCCCGCCGAGAACAAGGTCGTTGTCGAGGGCGTTTCGGTCGTCAAGAAGGCCGTCAAGCCCAACGCTGCCAACCAGCAGGGCGGCATCGTTTCGCAGGAGGCTCCCATCGACGCCTCCAACGTCAATCTCGTTTGCCCCGAGTGCGGTAAGGTTACCCGCGTCGGTCACGAGAAGGACGGCAAGAACAAGCTGCGCGTCTGCAAGAAGTGCGGCCACAAGTTCTAAGCTGCGCGCAACAGTTAAGTTGCTAGCAAAGGCCCGGATGCCACGGCACCCGGGCCTTTTTTGATCCCTATTCATTGGGTACTCATTGGGGACAGGCTTAAATGAGTGGTTGCGCGCACGAAGGCTGGCGTGACAGTTGGTCAGCTTGTGCGTTGCTGCGGACTCGGTGAGGCAACGGTTAAAAGGGCAACTGTTGGCTGGCGCGACGCCTCAAATGATCCGTTTTCCTCCGTCCCCTAGGGATCAGGTGATGCGCATTTATGCGTAGTTACTGCGTAGGACTGTGTGAGTATGCGTGTATATGCGCCGTCAATTGCTGAACTTTGACCATTTAGCGGTAATACACGCAAAAGTACGCGCATACACGCGCATTTGTGCGAATATAGAGCTGTCAGAAATGAAAGACTTTTCACGACGCAGGAGGCACATATGGCAGATTCCAAACAGGTTCCGCTCGACGCTGCGGCAGCCGCAAAGGCAGCGTTCGCTTCGGTCCAGGACAAGCCGTTCCCCGATGATATCTTTACGGCCCCCGAGCTTCGTTGGGCTGTGATCGGGTGCGGCGTTATCGCCAACCAGATGGCTCAGTCTCTCGCTCTTGCCGGCCGCAAACTCGCGGGCGTTGCTAACCGCACGCTGTCCAAGGCTCAGGCTTTTGCCAAGCAGTATGGCGTTGAGAAGGTCTATGACACGGTCGAGGACCTCTACGCCGATCCGAACATTGACGCAGTCTATATCACCACGCCGCATAACACGCATATCACCTACCTGCGCGCCGCTCTGGCAGCTGGCAAGCACGTGCTCTGCGAGAAGGCCATTACCCTCAACTCTGCCGAGCTCGACGAGGCCCGTGCCATTGCCGACGAGCATGACGTGGTCCTTATGGACGCCACTACGGTGCTCCACATGCCCCTGTATCAAGAGCTGCGCCGCCGCATGGATGCCGGCGAGTTTGGCCGCATGAACCTCGCCCAACTCAACTTTGGCAGCTATAAGGAGTACGGCGATCTGACCAACCGCTTCTATAACCGCAACCTCGCCGGCGGCGCTATGCTCGACATTGGCGTCTATGCGCTTTCCGTTATGCGCCTCTTTATGGCAAGCCAGCCCGCTGAGGTCGTTTCGCTGGGCAACACCTGTGAGACCGGTGTCGACGTTGCGGGCGGCATCGTCTGCCGTAATGCTGAGCAACAGCTGGGTGTTGTGAGCCTTACGCTTCACTCCAAGCAGCCCAAGCGCTCGGTCATCAGCTTTGACAAGTGCTATATCGAGGTCAACGAGTATCCGCGCGCCGATTACGCGACCATCGTGTGGACTGCGGACGGCCACCGCGAGGAGGTCCACGCCGGCACCGAAGCTTACGCCCTTTGCTACGAGATGGCCGATCTTGAGAAGGCCGTTGCCGGCGACGACTCCAAGCGCGAGCTACTGGATTATGCTTCTGATGTTATGGAGCTTATGACCAAGCTCCGCGCCGATTGGGGAGTCGTGTACCCCGAGGAGGAGTAAGCGATGCTAGCGGAAGATAGGCTCAATGCGATTGTGTCGATGGTGCAGCAGGCTGGCTCGGTTACTGTGCCAGAGCTTGCCGAGGCCTTGGGCGTGACGGCGTCTACCATTCGGCGCGACCTGCAGACGCTCGACCGCGCACACCGTATCGCCAAGGTCCACGGTGGAGCGACGAGTCTTGAGCGCGCGCACGTGACGCGCGACCTAACGCTTAATGAGCGCAGCGACCTCCATAACGACGACAAGGAGCGTATCTGCGCCCGTGCGGCGGCGCTTGTGGAGCCCGAGAGCTTTGTATACATCGACTCAGGCTCGACGACGCTCAAGCTCATCGAGCATCTTCCGCACCTTGAAGATGTCACCTATGTGACCGATTCTGTGCTTCACGCTCAGCACCTTGCTTTGCGCGGCATGCGCACCGTGGTGTTGGGCGGCGAGCTCAAGCCCGAGACCGAGGCGCTCGTTGGCCCCGATGCCCTGGCAACCTTAGACCGCTACAACTTCAACTGCGGCTTTTGGGGTTCTAACGGCATTGCCGCCGAGCAGGGCTTCACAGCGCCCGATATCGAGGAAGCACAAGTAAAGCGTATTTCGATGCGCCATACGGCCAAACGCTTCGTAATCTCGGACGCCAGCAAATTTGGCATGGTGGCGCCCGTCAAGTTCGCGGACTTCCGCGACGCAACGATTATTACCGCAGGCGAGGTCCCCGCCAAGTACCGGGCAATGGACAACGTCATCACGGTCTAGCAAGCAGGGGACGGGCTAAGGCCAAAACCGCCACAAAGGTGCCTGTTCCCATTGTGGTGGTTAGTAACGAAAACCGATTAGTTCTCTCAATAGAAAAGCGGCAACGTCCATCACGGGCGTTGCCGCTTTCGTTGTCTGCCGGTTTGTCTAAGTCTGTAACAACTGGACCGTTAAAAGTGGGCTAGATGTTACAGATTGAGATACTTCCGAACCTTGCCGTCCCTTTGTCTCGATCTGTAACATCTGGGACTGATTTTGCCGAGTTACTGTTACAGATTGAGATTTTTCCCTTGAGGGGGATTCGAATGTCTCGATCTGTAACAGATAGACCGGAAAATGGGTTCTAACTGTTACAGATCGAGACGTTTTGGGACCGCGGTTGAGCCATTGCGGCAAAACAACCACAAAGGGACGTGAACCTTTGTGGTGGTTTAGGGCTCCCAGGGGCAGGGGGCTTCGATGTGGATGTACTCGCCGGTTACGGGATGCGTGAAGGATACGCTGTGGGCGTGGAGCATCAATCCACAGGGGCGCGGCGTGCCGTACAGGTCGTCGCCAACCAGGGGGTGATGCTCGCTGGCCAGATGCACACGGATCTGATGCTTGCGGCCGGTGAGCAGCTCGACATCGATATACGAACGCGTGGGCAGGCCTCGGCGGCTCTTAAGGCGCTTGAGCACCTTCACACGTGTCTGCGACGGCTTGCCGCTGGCGCCGACGCGCATCTTGCGGCTGTCGTGGCGGTCGCGGGCGATGGGCTTGTCGATGAGCTTTTCGTTCCAGTCGATCTTGCCCTCGGCGAGCGCTAGGTAGTGCTTTTCGAAAGCGTGGTCGATAATCATCTGGTCAAAGGCGGGCTGCGTCTGTTTGTCGAGCGAAAACAGCACCACGCCGGTGGTGTTGCGGTCCAGGCGGTTGAGCGGCTGCATGTCAGTCGCGGCAAAGCCGTCGCCCATCGCCAGCAACAGGTCGCTGGCGTAGTCGGTAAGCGTGCGCTCGCCGGTGCCGTCGCCGTGGACGATCATGCCGGCGGGCTTGTCGATGGCCATGAGCCAGGCGTCGCAGTAGAGGACTTGAGGTTCTTCGTTCATGTGTAAGCCTTTCGGTTAGCTGATTCCCACAAACATGCAGCCCGAGGTCGCCCCGCGTAGGCGGGCGGCGGGCTTGCGGCCGGCTTGAGCCGCCTCGACGGCGCGACGGACGCGTGCGACGGCGCGGCCCACCTCTTCGGCATCGAGCAGCGTTCCGTCCACCATGAGACGACGCACGCCGGCATCGAGCAGCTGAGGAACCTGAGGCGTGAGGTCGATGGGGTAGGCGTCGTACAGGCGTGAGCGGCCGTGGATGTCGGTACGCACCGGCATGACCTTTCCGTCGATATTCTTGAGCGAGAGCTTGCGGGCACGCAGGCGGCAGTTGGCGCAATCGTGGATGCAGCCATTGGCCACTTGCAGGATGCAGTGCTCGCTCGTCATAACGCGCGGGCGGCCGAACACGGTGATGCCCAGGGCTGCGGGCGCGGCGGTGCCAAGCGAGACGATCTCGTCGAGCGTGATCTCGGGCGAGAGCCAAAACACGTCGGCTCCGCGCTCGGCAAGTGCCTCCATGCAAGGTGTGTTGTGCACGGGCAGGCAAGAGCGGACCTCCGCCGTGGCACCAACCTGGGCGGCCAGGGCAAGCTCAGAGATGTTGCCGATAGCGACCGTGGCGCCGGCAACAACCCACGGGTCAACACGGACGTGGTCAACGGCTCGGCAGACCTCGTCGAGAGCGGGCACGATACCCTGCTCAAATGCATCGGCAGGGGAGAGTCCGACAGCCTCGAGCACGTCGGTGGTCATGTAGAGGCGCGTGGCACCCTCCGCGCGGGCTGCCTCGGCGGCCTCGAGCGAGGTGACGGTGGCGCAGATCTGCGGCTCGTCGCGGTAGTGGTCGGGCATGGGGCGCGTGCATTTGTCGAGCACCGGCAACTCGAGCGTTTTCGCACGCTCCTCGTAGGGTGCCAGAATGGCCTCCTCCAGCGCTTTGCAGGCGGCGGCGCGCACCTTGTGCACAGCGGAGAAGCCCATGCCGCAGCCCTCATCGAGCGCCACATCAAAGCTCGCTGCCTCAAAGGGCGAGGAGCCCATGCGGCCCACATGCTCAACCAGGTCTGCCGCCTCGACGGCGCGGGTCTTGGCGGCCTCGACGGTGAAGCCCGTGGCGGTGGCGATGAGCGCGGGGTCGTCGCAGCAGGTGAGCGTAACGGTAAACGGCTTGCCCAGACGCGCCACGACGGACACATCTACGGCGCGGCGGCGCAGCACATCGCGCTTGAGCGCGGCGCCGGCGGCGTCAATGGCACGCTGACTGCGAATCACGCGGACGCGGCAGCCCTCGGGCATGCTGCGGGGCACGCGGCACTCAATGATGTCACCGGCGGCGGCATCATCGGCGGCAATGGTGGTCAGGAACTGATCAAACTCGTTATCGTGGCGAAGCTCCAGCAGGTCGCCCTTGCCCACGGGCTCAAACAGCTCAATGCGGGCGATGGCGGCGCGGCGACGGCGGTCGTCGGGTTTGAGCCCACGCACGTCGCGGTTGGCCAGACGGCTGCCCAGCACCGTGCCAACGATCTGGCCGCGGTTGTTGGAACGCTCATAGCTCATCATCTCGTCGCCCGAGGTGCCGTCCTGATAAGCGTGCGTAAAGTCGCGGTTGAAGCAGCGCTTGAGCTGACGCTGGCGGGCGGCTTCCTCGTCCTTGGCAACGGTGGCTCCGGATAGCATGTCGTCAATTTCGTGACGATACACGTCGACGATGGAATACACGTAATCGGGGGCCTTCATGCGGCCCTCGAGCTTGAGCGATGCGGCGCCGGCGTCATACAGACGGCGAACAAGCTGCGAAGTGTTGGTGTCGCGCGGGCACAGCGCGCGCTCGCGACCGGCAGGGGAGAGCACGCGACCGTTCTCGTCGATCAGCTCGTAAGGCAGGCGGCAGGGCTGGGCGCACATGCCACGGTTGGCCGAGCGGCCCGCCATGGCAAAGCTCGAAAGCAGGCACAGGCCCGAGTAGCAAAAGCAGATGGCGCCATGGCTAAAGACCTCAAGGTCCACATCGGGTGCGGCGTCGTGGATGGCAGCGATCTCGTCAATGGAGAGCTCGCGCGAGAGGGTCACGCGGTCGGCGCCCTGCTCGCGGCACCAAAGGGTTCCACGGTCGTCGTGGATGTTCGCCTGGGTTGAGATGTGCGTCTCGATGCCGGGCATCGTGCGCTTGACCTCAAAGAACAGGCCCCAGTCCTGGATGATAAAGGCGTCGGCGCCCAGCGTGGAGCAGCGATGGATGAGTTGCAGCGCATCGCCCATCTCGGACTGCTTGATGACGATGTTGACCGTGACGTAGACGCGCGACCCGGCCAGGTGTGCAGCACAGCAGGCCTGCTCAAAGGCCTCGTCGGTAAAGTTGGTGGCCTTGCGGCGGGCGTTGAAGCTGCCCATGCCGCAGTAGATGGCGTCTGCCCCGGCAGCGAGTGCGGCGGCAAAGGGCTCCGGGCCTCCGGCGGGGGCCAAGAGCTCGGGTCTGCGGTTGGTGGTTCGACTGGCGATTGCGGTCATATCCTGCCTTTCAAAATGCTCAGATACTCAAAAGTATAGTGGCGCTGTTGCGGCGGACGAGCCCTGTGGCCCAAGCAGGATAAAGTCTTCAGCAGCCCTTGCAGCAAAAATGATCCGTTTCCCTCCGTCCCCCATGGACCGCCTGATCCGCTGGGGACGGAGGGAAACGGATCATTTTGAGCTTCACCGTCCGGTCGTGCCGTTCAGCGGCCGACAGGCGCCGTTGGGCGATAAAATATTCTCGCAAGGTGATAATAATCTTGCATCGCGCGGGAACCTTGGGTACTATCCCAAATCAAACGCGGTGTTCAGACCGAATTGTGCCTCCCGGTGTGAACGCCGCGCTCACGCTCTCTCAACTGATCGTAAGGAGATAAACATGAGCAAGACCGTCGTGTCTTCCGATAACGCACCTGCAGCCATCGGCCCGTATTCCCCCGGCATCCAGACCGGCAACATGGTGTTCCTGTCCGGCCAGCTGGGCATCGACCCTGCAACCGGCAAGATGCCCGAGGGCGTCGAGGCCCAGGCTAAGCAGTCCCTTGCTAACGTCGAGGCCCTGCTGACCGCTGCCGGCGCCACCTTTGCCGATGTCGTCAAGACCACGGTCTACCTGGCCGACATCGCCGACTTCGCTGCCGTGAACGAGATCTACGCCTCCAAGTTCGAGGCTCCGTTCCCCGCGCGCAGCGCATTTCAGGTTGCCGCCCTTCCGGCTGGCGGTCTGGTCGAGATCGAGGTCGTCGCCGCTCTCTAAGGCGTTGGCAACAACTAAACATGACATGCAAAAAGACCCTGCAGTGCGAGCTGCAGGGTCTTTTGTCAAGCGATGCGACAAAAATGATCCGTTTCCCTCCGTCCCCAAGGGATAACGTTTAGCCCTCCTTGCGGACTTTTTGCAGGTAGCGGTAGACGCTGGGCTCCGAGATGCCCAGCGCGGTGGCGGCGCAGGCCACGGCGCCCTTGAGCATGAACACCCCGTTGCCGTTGAGGTGGCGAATGACGTCCACGCGGTCGCTCTGACCAAGCGACGCTACATCCAGCCCGCGCGCGCTCAGCAACTCGGAAATACTGCGGTCGATGAGCTCCTGCGTAGACTCCGAAAGACTTTCGACCTCGATAGACGCGGGCTCCGCCTGCCTTGGCACAGCGTCGAAGCAGGCCATGAGCTGCTGAGTCATGGCGTTGATGGAGCGTATCGTGGAAAGATCGGTGTTGACGCAAAGCATGCCGACGATCTCGTTGTCCTCACGGATAAAGTACGTCGCCGACTCCAACGTCTTGCCACCGGCACCGCGTCCCTCGTAGCCCGTTATAAACGGCAGGTCGCGATACTTGGCGTCGTGCATGATCTTGAGTGCCAGATCGGTAGCGGGACCGCCGACCTTGCGGCCGCTCACGATACCGTTGCGGATATCGACGATGGCGTGGTCGGGATCCGAGAAATCGTGCAGGACGATCTCGCTGTTTTTGCCGAGTATCTGCTCCAGGAAATCGACCATCGGCAAAAAGCGACGTACGGTCTCGTTCACGGGCAACTCCTTTGGGTTCTATCGAAGTGTTCATAACAATTTTTTATCATGGTAACACGCTGCTCATCATCTCGTATATCCGCAGGTACATTGCGTAATACAGACGAACGGTAGGAATTTGGCGGTAAACGGTCGACCAAAAGAATAGTTAGATGTTATTTTGACAAGACACTTTCCTGACCTGCGGAAATGCATTATCTCAGCTGAAGAATAGTCTGATAACAAAAAATTATTATTGAGAATGAGAATCATCTTTAATACGATATGCAACGAAGGCACAACCTCAACCCCGCACTGCGTCACAATAGAGCGTTAGATGCGAAAACAACTATTTCGAGGATTGGTGGTCAAATGACCCAGGAGACGGTTACGAACGGCACTGAGGCCCTGTTCACTCGCGAAGGCATGCCGCCCGTTAAGGAAATGATCCCGTGTGCCCTTCAGCACGTACTGGCATCGTTTGCCGGCATCATTACCCCGGCGGTCATCATGGCCGGCGTCTACGGCTTTAATAGCCAGCAGAGCACCGACATCATTCAGGTTGCACTCATTCTTTCGGCAATCGACACGGCCCTTCAGGCCTTCGCTCCCTTCCGTCGCATTGGCGGCGGCCTGCCCATCGTCATGGGCGTTTCGTTCGCGTTCCTGCCGGCCCTTCAGGCCATGGGCGCCTCGGGCTTTAGCTTTGGTGCGCTGCTGGGTGGCGAGATCGTCGGCGGCGCCGTCGCGGTCCTCTTTGGTCTGGCCTACAGCAAGATTAAGTGGCTGTTCCCGCCCGTCGTGACCGGCACGGTCATCTTCTCCATTGGCGTCTCTCTCTATCCCACGGCCGTCAAATACATGGCCGGTGGCATGGGCACGCCGTTGTGGGGCACCCCGCAGGCATGGTGCGTCGCTCTTATCACCTTCGCCGTGGTCTTTGCGCTCGCCAACTTTGGCAAGGGCACGCTCAAGCTGGGATCCGTGTTCTTTGGCATGATCGTTGGCATGATCGTTTCGATCCCCTTTGGCATGATCGACTTCTCCAGCGTCGCCACCGCTCAGGTCTTCGCTCTTCCCAAGCTCATGCCCTACGCGCTCGAGTTTGATCCCGAGGTCTGCATTACCCTCGCCGTCGTGTTCCCCATGGTTGCCATCCAGGTTATCGGTGACGTCTCCGCCGCCTGCCTGGGCTCCATCGACCGTATGCCCACCGAGCGCGAGCTCTCCGGCGCTATCGTGTCCCAGGGCCTCACCTCTATGGTCGGCGGACTGCTGGGCGGTCTTCCCACCAGCGCCCTTGGCCAGAACGTGGGCATCATCTGCTCCAACAAGGTCGTCAACAAGTGGGTCTTTGTGATCATCGCGGCCGTCTTTGCCATCGCCGGTCTGTTCCCGCAGCTCTCTGCCGTGCTCTCCGCCATCCCGCAGCCTGTCATCGGCGGCGCGACCGTCGGCGTCTTTGGCACCATCACCATGAACGGTGTGCGCATGTTCACCCGCGAGGGTCTCACGCAGCGCACCACCACCATCGTCGGCACCTCTGTTGTCTTTGGCCTGGGTATCTGGATGGCCAGCGGTTGCCTTGCCGGCGAGGGCATGCCCACCTGGGTGTCCACCGTCATCGGCTCCAACGCCGTGACCCCCACCGCCATCATGGCCATTGTCCTTAACCTGATCCTTCCGCAGACGCCGGTCGTGGCTCAGCACATCGATGCCGCCAAGGATGCCGCTGTGGATCTGGTCCTGCCCGAGAGCAAGAAGTAACCAATTCGGTGCTATTCGCCGGCGGATGCATCGCCTCGTCCGCCGGCGCCATGCGGCGCCAAGCCGCACTTCAAAGGGCTTGTCCCTTTGGTGAAGCGTTGACGGGAGAGGGCCCGTTTCCGGTGTAGGCCGGCGCTTCGCACTTCCGCCATGTCAGAGGTGTCAAACCCCGCCTCTGATGTTGAAGGGAGCATTTATGCTTCTGGTCGCTAACGGTTCCGTCTTTACCCGCAACGCTCAGACCCCGTTTATTCCAAACGGTGCGGTCGCCATTGACGGAGATACGATCGTCGAAGTGGGCCCCGAGTGCGAGCTCAAGACCAAGTACCCGGATGCCGAGTACGTCGACGCCCAGGGCAACCTCATCATGCCCGGACTTATCAACTGCCACACCCACATCTACTCGGGTCTGGCCCGCGGCCTTGCCATTAAGGGCTGCAACCCCACCAACTTCCTGGAGAATCTTGAGCAGCAGTGGTGGAAGATCGACGACAACCTGACGCTCGACGGCACCAAGGCCAGCGCCTATGCCACGATTCTGGATTCCATCCGCGACGGCGTCACCACGATCTTCGATCACCATGCGAGCTTCTGCGAGATTCCGGGCAGCCTCTTTACCATTAAGGACGCCGCTCAGGAGCTGGGCATGCGTTCGTGCCTGTGCTACGAGGTCTCCGATCGCCGCGGCCAGGAAAAGTGCGATCAGGCTATTGCCGAGAACGCCGAGTTTGCCCAGTGGGCCGCCAAGGAGCGTCGCGATAACGACAACCACATGATCGCCGCCATGTTTGGCGGTCACGCCACCTTTACGCTTTCGGACGAGACCATGGACAAGATGGCCGAGGCCAACAACGGCCTGACCGGTTTCCACATCCATGTGTGCGAGGGCATGAATGACGTGTGGGATTCCCGCCTCAACCGCGGCGGCATCAGCCCCGTCGAGCGCCTGCTGCAGCACGACCTGCTGGGCCCCGACACCATGCTCGGCCACTGCATCCACGTGACGCCCGCCGAGATGGACGTCGTCAAGGAGTCCGGCACCTGGCTCGTCAACAACCCCGAATCCAATATGGGCAACGCCGTGGGCTGCGCCCCCGTGCTCGAGTTCTTCCGTCGCGGCATCCCCGTGTGCATGGGCACCGACGCCTACACCCACGATATGCTCGAGAGCCTCAAGGTCTTCCTGATCATCCAGCGTCACAACGCCGCCATGCCCAACGTGGGCTGGTGCGAGGCCATGACGATGCTGTTCGAGAACAACGCCAAGATGGCGAGCAAGTACTTCGATCGCAAACTCG
>CALINZ010000305.1 GCA_938045085.1 uncultured Collinsella sp.
TATCCGTTGGGTAGTCGTTTAAGAACGTCCCCAATGACTACCAGTAACTCGACAAGGACTGTCCCCAAGTGCCGGCAGAAAAGGAACGTCCCTAAGTGCCAACCAGGGCAACACCGCAGATAGAGGACGGACAGCGAAAGCCCGCCAGAGCGAGCAAGGTGCCTTCAAGAAAAATGGCGCCGCAGGTTGAGCATAAGTCAGCGAGCGGGTCGCATTTGTGACAAGGTGACGTGAAACGAAAGGGCGCTGACCTTTTGGTCGCGCCCTTGAAGTTGAACGTCAGATTGTCCAAATGCGGCCCGCGCAGCGTCGAGCCGTTACGCGGTTCGTAGAACCGCGTAACTAGTTAGTACATCTTTGCGCCGGCGGGGATGGAGGCGTCGAGCTGGATCAGGTTGAGGCGCTCCTCGCCCTCCTCCTCGTGGACAGCGCTGATCAGCATGCCGCAGCTGGGAATACCCATCATCTTGCGCGGAGGCAGGTTGGTGATGGCGAGCAAGGTCTTGCCAACCAGGTCCTCGGGCTCGTAATAAGCGTGAATACCGGAGAGGATGGTGCGGTCGGTGCCGGTGCCGTCGTCGAGCGTAAAGTTCAGCAGCTTCTTGGACTTCTTGACGGCCTCGCATGCCTTGACCTTCACAGCGCGGAAGTCGCTCTTGGAGAAGGTATCAAAGTCGACGAACTCCTCAAACAGCGGCTCAACGGCGATCTTGGAGTAATCGAGCGTGGGCTTAAGCGACTTAACGAATGGGCTCGCGGCGTTGCCGGCCTCGGCAGCCTTGGCGGCAGCGGCACCGGACTGGAAACCCTTCTCGGGCTTCATGTGCGGGAACAGCAGCACGTCGCGGATAGAAGCCTGGTTGGTAAGCAGCATGACCACGCGGTCGATACCAATGCCAATACCGCCCGCGGGAGGCATACCGTACTCGAGGGCGCGCACGTAGTCCTCGTCATACTCCATGGCCTCATCGTCGCCGCCGGCCTTCTCGGCCATCTGGGCGGCAAAGCGCTCGGCCTGGTCGACCGGGTCGTTGAGCTCGGAGAACGCGTTGGCGTACTCGTGGCCGGCAATAACCAGCTCAAAGCGGTGCGTCAGGCGCGGGTCGTCCTCAAAACGCTTGGCAAGCGGGCTGACCTCGATGGGGTAATCGCACACGAAGGTCGGGTTGACGATGGTGTCCTCGCCCAGCTCATCGTAGATCTCGGCGATAATCTTGCCGGCGGTCCACTCGGGCTTAATCTCCAGGCCCTTCTCGCGCGCGGCGGAAGCAAGCTCCTCGACCGGCGTGTCGATGGTGACCTGCTTGCCGAGCACATCGGAGACGATGTCGGTCATGGGACGGCTGGCCCACTCACCAGAAAGGTCGATGGTCTGGCCCTGGTACTCGATGACCTCGGGGTTGCCGATGGCCTTGTTAGCCGCCTTAATGACGCCCTGGGCGAGCGCCTTCATGCCCTCGAGGTCGGAGAAGGCACGGTAGGCCTCCATCGTGGTGAACTCGGGGTTGTGGGTGAGGTCCATGCCCTCGTTACGGAAGATGCGGCCGATCTCGAACACGCGCTCAAAACCACCGACGATGCAGCGCTTGAGGTGCAGCTCGGTGGCAATACGCAGGTAGCACTCCTGATCGAGCGCGTTGAAGTGGGTAATGAACGGCTTGGCAGTAGCGCCGCCCTGGATGGTCTGCAGGATGGGGGTCTCGACCTCCATGTAGCCGTCGGACTCCATAAAGCGACGGAAGGTGGAGAGAATCTGCGAACGCTTACGGAAGGTCTCGCGAACGTCGTCGTTGGCGATCAGGTCAACATAGCGCTGGCGATAGCGGGTCTCCTTGTCGGAAAGACCGTGGAACTTCTCGGGCAGCGGACGAACGGCCTTGGAAAGCAGGGTCGCACTCTTAGGGGCAACGGAAAGCTGGCCGCGCTGGGTGCGCACGACCACGCCGGTCACGCCCAGGATGTCGCCCAGGTCGAGGGCCTTGAGCGTATTCCAGGCAGCCTCGTCCATGTCGTTGATGCGGCAGAACAGTTGAATCTCGGCAGTCGCATCGCGCACGACGATGAACATGATCTTGCCCTGACCGCGCTTGGCGACCACACGGCCGGCGATCTTCACGACATCCTCGGTGTCCTCACCATCGGCAAGATCGGCGTACTTAGTCTCGATATCGGCGACGTAGTCCTCAAGCTCAGAGTGCTCGGGATAGGGGTTCTGGCCCGCCTCGAACAGGGCGGCGCGCTTGGCCAGGCGGGTGGCGCGCTCGTCGTTGAGCGTCGATGCCTGATCGGCGGCGTTCTGGTTCTCTGCCATAAGTTAGCTCCTCAAACTAAAACGCTCCCCAGGATTCGGTCCCAGGGAGCGAAAACATACCTTTACGCGGGACCGTGGTCTAGCGTGCGATCTTGGCGATGGTGTAGACGCGAGTCTTGCCGGAAGGCGTAACGACCTCGACGGAGTCGCCCTCGCCGTGACCGATGATGGCGTGACCGACCGGAGACTCGTTGGAAATCTTGTGCTCGAGCGAGTTGGTCTCGGTGGTACCAACGAGCGTGACTTCCATGACCTCGCCGTTGGGATCAATCAGCGAAACGGTGGAACCGATGGAGACGGTCAGATCGCCCGTGGTGGCAGCAACCTGAGCGTTGGCAAGAATGGCCTGGATCTCGGCGATACGAGCAGCATTCTGGGCCTGCTTGTCCTTGGCGGCATCGTACTCGGAGTTCTCCGAAAGGTCGCCGAACGCGCGGGCTTCCTTGATGTCCTCGACGATTTCCTTGGCGTAATCGCCCTCACGCCAGGCGAGCTCCTCGACGAGCTTCTGGCGGCCCTCAGCGGTCAGTACGATCTGGCTTGCGTCCATACGGATATCTCCCCAACTCTGATCAAACAATCAACTGTCAACAAAACGAAAAAGACCGGCTAGCCTGCGGGCAAGCCGGTCAGGTGCTCACCCCAAAGGGATGGGACTACTCTGCGTCCGCGTCGCTGTCCTCTGCCTGCTTCTTCTTGGCAGCAGCGAGCTTGGCCTCGAGCTCAGCGATCTCCTTGTCCTCCTCGGACTGCTCGACCACGACCTCCTCGGCCTGCTTGGTCTCGGCCTTATCGTCGCCCTCCATACCCTCGCGGATATTCTTGACGGTAGAGCCGAGGGACTTGCCGAGCTTCGGCAGGTTCTTGGGCCCGAAGATAATCAGGACAACGACGAGAATAATGATGAGCTCAGGAGCCCTCAGTCCAAACATGTAGACCTCCACAATACAGCGAGACAAGCTCGAATGAGTATACCGCGGGTATCGCGGTATCACAACAATAGCTAAAAAAAGGGACCGCAAGAAGCGGTCCCTCCTCATGCTCTGGTCGGGTTGACTGGATTTGAACCAGCGACCCCTGCGTCCCGAACGCAGTGCTCTACCAAACTGAGCCACAACCCGTTAGCTCGACTATAGTAACAAAGATTTCCGTCGTGTGCTAGAGAAATTTTTACTTCTTTGGCACTTCGACGCGAACCGTGTTGGGAATGAGCTCCGTCGCGCAGGCCCACCAGCCTTTTTGCTGGGCAGCGTCCGCAAGCCTTTCGGCCGTGGCGGCGGTGTCGCAAATGGCAAACGAACAGGCGCCCGATCCGCACACATCTACAGCAACGGTGCCGTCCTGTTTACGCAGCCAATCGAGAACCGTTTGAATCTGCGGCTCCATCTGTGCGGAAATGACACCCAGGTTGTTATGGATGAGCGCATATGCCGTCTCGGCATCACCAGCACACAAGGCAGAAGCTATCGCGCCGGGCTTGTCCGCAGGCACCGGGGCCTCGTCAAAACGTCGATAGGCTTCAATTGTCGAAACGCTTGCCTCGCGCGGCTTAACCAGTACGACGGGCGTCGCGGGCAGCGCGGGGTACTCAGTTGCCAGCACGTCTCCCCCACCTACGTAAAACGCAGGGCTCGCGTGCAAAAAGAACGGGACGTCGGCACCAATGCCCCGCGCAATGTCATCGAGCGCTGGGTCGGTGCGATCAATGCCCCAGAGCTCCGCCAAGGCGACAATGACCGCGGCCGCATCCGTCGAGGGGCCGCCCAAGCCGGCGCACAATGGAATGCGTTTCTCAATCGTCACGCAGATGTTTGCCTCGCGACCATAATGCTCGGCCATAGCAACCGCAGCCCGATACGCCGTATTCTTTTGCATGGGAAAATCTGATGCTGGAACCGTCTGGACGGTCAGCGCCTGCGCCGGCGTGACCGTCACGGTATCGGAAAGACCGACGGCCGCCATCAGGGAATCGACCCTGTGGTAGCCGCGGTCATCGCGCTCGGTATGAACCCCCAGGTAGAGGTTAATCTTTGCCGGCGCGGAAAGAGTCAGGGACCAATCGGTCACCGTTAATGCTCCTCGAGCTGATTGCCGAGCGGGGTAAAGATGTGCTCGCCGCTCTCGGGGTCGAACAGCTCGACCTGACCGGTGAGCACATCGATATACTGGTAGGACTGACGCGACTTGCGGCCACGACGCTCGTCAACCTCGACAATGAAGACGGCCGGGTGGACGCTCTTGATGGTGCCCATGCGCTCGACGACGCGGGTACGGCCCATGTTGGCCTTAACCTTGACGCGATCGCCCACCATATCGGTCAGCTTCTCGTGGATGTCGTCGACGTGATTGACTTCCATCTCTTCCATGAACAGGGCCTCCAGAAGGTGCAATTCAAAAAGGGGATAATACCCCTAAGATAGACAAAACTCTAATACTATAGCACCCTGTTGTGGCCATACGCAAGTAGCTAAATAAGCCCGGTCCCAAATACGTACCAGACGACAACCTCGCATGACCAGTTGTTACGCGGTTTGGTAAAACCGCGTAACCTAAAGATTGTCGGTATCGAGGACGATGGTGAACGGACCGTCGTTGACCAGGTCGACCTTCATGTCGGCGCCAAAGATACCGTGCGCCACATGCTCAACGTCCTCGTGCACAAGCGTCAGGAAGTACTCGTAGAGCTCGTTGGCAACATCGGGTGCGCCGGCATCCGTAAACGA
>CALINZ010000306.1 GCA_938045085.1 uncultured Collinsella sp.
AACGCCGATGCTGGCCAGCCGCTGTCTTCGGTCTATCCGAGCTTTGCCGGCGTGAGCGATCTGCTTTTTACCACGCACGACGCCCCCGAGCTCAAGAGCTGCGATGCGGTTTTTCTTGCCGTGCCGCACACGGCTGCCATGGCACAGGTGCCCGCGCTCCTTGCCGCAGGCGTTTCCTGCTTCGATTTGTCTGCCGACTACCGTCTGAGCGATCCGGCCGTGTTCGAGGCGTGGTATGCCGCCGCGCATACGAGCCCCGAGCTGCTCAAGACGCGTGCTTTCGGCCTCCCCGAGCTGTTCTGCCAGGACTTAGAGACCGCTGCTTCCAGCCATGCCGACGGCAAACCCGTGCTGGTCGCCTGCGCCGGTTGCTATCCCACCGCAACGAGCCTTGCCGCCGCGCCCGCCGTGCGCGCTGGCTGGGTTGCCCAGAGCGGCCCCGTGATCGTTGATGCCATCAGCGGTGTGACGGGTGCCGGCAAGTCCTGCAACGCTCGTACGCATTTTTGCAGCGCTGACGAGAACTTGGAGGCCTACGGCGTGGGCAAGCATCGCCACACGCCCGAGATTGAGCAGATCCTTGGCCTGACCGATCGCGTCGTCTTCACCCCGCATCTGGCACCGCTCAAGCGCGGCCTGCTCTCCACGGTGACGCTGCCGCTCACGCCGCAGGCCATCGACTCCCTGGCTCTTGAGGATGTCGTCGACTATTACAAGCAGTTCTACGCTGGACGCACCTTTGTGCGCGTGCTCGATGCCGGCCAGCAGCCCAAGACGGCTTCGGTCGTCGGCACCAACGCCGCCCAGATTGGCCTTGCGTTCAACAAGCGCGCGGGCGTGCTGGTGGCGACGGGCGCCATCGACAATCTGTGCAAGGGCGCTGCGGGCCAAGCGGTCCAGTGCGCCAATATCGTCTTTGGCTTTGACGAGCGACGAGGCTTGCCCACAGTGGCGTGCCCGGTGTAGCACATTCGATTGTTAACGATTTGGTAGTCGGGCATCGAGTGGGGCGCCACTCTTAAGCTGGTCTCATGATTACGACTGGCATGGCGCACCAACCGATGTCCGTTTTTTGTTTGACATAAGGAGTCATGAAGACGATGAATACCGAGCTGTTTGATATCAAGATTCGCGCCGTCGAGGGTGGCGTTACGGCTGCGGCTGGTTTTAAAGCTGCGGGCATCCACGCTGGGTTCCGCAAGAACCCCGAGCGTCTGGATTACGCGCTCGTCGTGCCCGATAAACCCTGTCCCGGTGCCGGCGTGTTTACCACCAATCGCTTTTGCGCGGCGCCCGTGCAAGTGAGCCGTGCCAACCTGGGCGGTGCCGACAAGGGCTACGGTATCATCGCCGGCGTTTCGGTCAACTCTGGCAATGCCAACGCCGCCACGGGTGAGCCCGGCCTTGCATGCGCGCGCGAGACGTGCAACATCGCATCGCAGGTCATCGGCTGCGAGCCCCAGCAGATCCTGGTTGCCTCCACGGGTGTGATTGGCCAGATTCTGCCGATCGACACGTTTGAGACCGCCATTCCTGCTGCCTACGAGGCGCTCTTCGCCCACGGTGGCGCCGATGCCGCTCGTGCCATCATGACGACCGACACGCACTCCAAGGAGTACGCCGTGTCCTACGTCAGCGAGGCTGCGGGTCATGCGGGCAATGTCTATACGGTGGGCGGAATGTGCAAGGGCTCGGGCATGATCATGCCCAACATGGCCACCATGATCGCAGTTATCACCACCGATGCCCCCGTCGAGCCTGCGGCACTTCATGCCCTGCTGCTCTCGACCGTCAAGCAGACCTTTAACAAGGTAACGGTCGATTCCGACACCTCGACCAACGACACCTGCATCATGCTTGCCTCCGGCGCCGCTGCCGCAGATGCCGAGCCTATCGTCGAGGGCTCCGATGCCTTTGACGAGTTGGCATTTGCCGTGCACGAGGTGTGCGAGAGCCTGGCGCGCAATATTGCCGCCGATGGCGAGGGCGCATCCAAGCTTGTTACGGTCAACGTTACCGGAGCCGCCAACGACGAGGAAGCTGATATCGCCGCTCGTGCCGTTGCCAACTCGCCGCTCGTTAAGACCTGCATCGCCGGCCACGACTGCAACTGGGGCCGCGTTGCCATGGCGCTTGGCAAGTGCGGCGTGAAGTTTAATCAGGAAGACGTTTCCATCGACATGATGGGTATGCCTGTCTGTCGCGATGGTCTGACTGTTCCCTTTGACGAGGACGAGGCTCTACGACGTTTCGAGGCGCCCGAGATCGTGATCTCGGCCGACCTGGGCGCAGGCGACGCGGCAACGACCGTGTGGACCTGCGACCTCACGCATGAATACATCTCCATCAACGGCGATTACCGTTCCTAGATTCCAGGCACGCTGCGCATCTTGCCGCGATTGCGGACAGCGGAGCACGGCGCGATAACGATACGAAAGACGAGGCAGATTATGAAATTCGCACGCGATTGTCGTTCGAGCGAATCCAACGAAGC
>CALINZ010000307.1 GCA_938045085.1 uncultured Collinsella sp.
TGTCGATGGCAATTGTGATTGCCGGCCTGTTTATCGGTTCGTCGGTGGTGTACTACGCGCGCATCGAGCCGGTTGTGTTTGGTATCCCAGTCATTGGCTTTATGGGCTACGTGAGCGCGCTGGTGCTGGCACTTATGCTGGGCCGCAATATCTGGCTCAACAGCCACGGCGGCAAGCACTAGAGTCTGCGACCGTCACCGCATTTTCCTATCGCAAACAATAGCTTTTACCATGGGCTTCGCCTGCGTGCGAGGCCCTTTTGCGTGATACCATTTTGACGGTAATAATCGATGGCCTAGATGGTGGTGCGGAGACGCACGAATGCGCGGTTTTCCTGCGCGTTTGGGAGAATCGGGGCGCAAGTCCCCGGCTGTACCAGTAACCGTAATTCCTCTTGGCTCGGGATGTTCGCGTCGCAGATCGGACGGCGCGCCTGAGCCGTTAAGGTTAAGTCGGATCGCCTCCCATCTTGCACGTTGCCGCGGCGTATGCCGCCGGTGTGCATAGGGCTCTGGAGGGAAGGAGGACCCCGATGGGGGAACTCGAGCGCAACATGCGCGATGACGTGGGGCAGCCTCAAGGCAACGCTCCAAGTACAGACAATGGGGGACAATTGGATATGTTTGAGGACGAGCGCGAGCGCGTCTCGCATCGCCGTGGCGCAATTGCGCGCGGCGTAGCCAAGCGCGGCCTGGTGGCATTCCTGACCTTCGCGATGGCCTTTGGCACCACGCCGGCTCAGCTGTGGGCCGAGGGCGCCGAGGGCATTGCCGAGGCTGTGGCTCAGGCTGCGACGCCGGGCGAGGACGCAGCGCTTGCGGGCGGTACCGCTGAGCAGAGCGGCGCCGAGGTTTCGGATTCCGAGGGCGCGCCTGCAGCTAGTGCAGCCATAACAGAGGCAGCAACTGGCGACGAAGGCTCGGCGACGGGGGAGAGCCCTGCCACGAGCGAGCAGTCTTCGACGGCATCCGCTGGCCAAGCGGGATCTGCCGCCGCGGCTGCCGTTCAGACAGAGAACCCGACAGAAACCGGCGATGTCGCCAAGAAGCAGGTCGAGGTCTCGTTCTCGATTATCGGCACCGATGCTGACGGCAAGGCTCAGACCTGGGTGGCACCTACGCAGCTCAAGCTCGACGAGGGCGCGACGGCTGCGGATGCCTTCATTAAGCTGCAGGAGAAGACGGGCTTCAAGGCGAAGTACGAACCGAACACGGCATACGGTTTCTACCTCGAAAGCATCACATCCCCGAG
>CALINZ010000308.1 GCA_938045085.1 uncultured Collinsella sp.
GGTATCTGGTGAACAAAGAGGGCATTCTGGTGGATGCCGGCACGGCGCTTGCCCCCGGCGCAGTGAGCCGCATCGACCCCTGCGGCAAGTACCTGATCTTCTTCTCCTGCAAGGGACGGGAGGCGCTGGCGGATAAATTCGGCGCGCCCTTTGTGGCGGCGGTAGGGGATGTGTGCCAGACCGCCCCCTTTACCCCGGAAGCGCTGGCGGCTCTGGCGGCGCAGCAGCTGAACGCGCTGGCGCAGCGGGTGCACAGCCGCCTTGGCCTGACCCTCGCCGCCGGGGCAGAGGTGCGGGACTATGTGGCGGCGCAGTGCTCTAAAGAAAAGGGCGCAGAGGGGCTGGCAGACTGCTGCGAGCGGATCTTCCGGGCTCTGAGCGAGTACTGCCTGCAGACCGACAAAAAGCTGACGGGCACCGTGACCCTCACCGCCCGGCCGGACGGCATCGACTTTCAGCTGGGGAATGCAGCACCCGCCCGGCTCTTTGATCTGCTGCCTGCCGCCTATACAGGCGCCGTGGACGAGATCAAACGGGAGCTGGACGAGCTGGTGGGCCTTGCACCCGTCAAGGAGTATGTCTTCGGTCTGGCGGATAACATTCAGGTGCAGCAGCGCCGGGCGGCGGCTGGTTTTAAGACCGCCAGCCTCTCCATGCACATGATCTTCACGGGCAACCCCGGCACGGGCAAGACCACCATGGCGCGCATTCTGGCCAAGGCACTGCTGTGTCGCAATGCCGAGGCGGCGCGCGCCGAGGGTGCAAGCGGCTGCTTGCCCGACGGTACTTGCGAGGAGTGCGAGCTCATCGCCGAGGGCAACCACCCGGATGTCTACGAGCTCGATGCCGCAAGCCGTACCGGCGTGGACAACGTGCGCGAGGAGATCATCAACTCCGTCAACTTTGCCCCGGTGCGCGGCAAGTACAAGATCTATATCATCGACGAGGTCCACATGCTCACGACGGCGGCGTTCAACGCGCTGCTCAAGACGCTTGAGGAGCCGCCGGCGCACGTGATCTTTGTGCTGTGCACCACCGACCCGCAAAAGATTCTGGAGACCATCCTCTCGCGCTGCCAGCGTTTCGATTTCCATCGCATCGGCAACGAGGATATCGAGTATCGCTTGGCATACGTGTGCGAGCAGGAGGGCTTCGATTACGACGACGAGGCGCTGGCTATCGTGGCGCGCCATGCCAAGGGCGGCATGCGCGACGCGCTGTCCACGCTGGAGCAGCTGAGCGTCTTTGGCAACGGTTCTGTGCATGCGGACGACGCCCGCTCGCTTTTGGGCGAGGTTTCGGACCAGATCCTGGGCGAGTTTTCCCGCGCCATTGCCGATCGCGATGTTGCCGAGCTCTATGGACTGATTCGTGTGCAGGTCGAGGAGGGCAATGACCTGCTTGAGCTGACGCGCGACCTGGTGGCGCATGTGCGTGACGTGTACGTTGCCTGCGTTGCCGGTGCCCGTGCCGAGCTGTTTGAGGGCGGCTCGGAGCAGGCCGAGGCGCTTGCTGCCGAGGCTGCTGCCTTTGGCGAGCATCCTGCCGACCGCCTGGCCCGCGTGCTGACGGTGCTCGACGATGCCGCACTGGAGATGAGGGGCGCGAGCGACGTGCGCCTGGTGCTCGAGATTGCCTGCACGCGTCTGGCGCGTCCCGAGGCTGATTTAACGATTGAGGCATTGGCCGAGCGCGTGGCACGTCTGGAGGCCATGGTTGCCAACGGCGCCGTGCCGGCGAGCGTGGCTGCTGCTCAGGCCGCCGCGCCTGCAGCATCCGTACCCGCTGCTGCCCAACAGCCGACGCTCATTTCGGGCGCCCGTGCTGCCGCTCCGGCGGCATCCGCTGCCCCTGCTGCTACGTCCGCGCGCCAGGGTGGCATGCCTTGGGACCGCGGAGCTGCTGTTCCGACTGCCCAGCCTGCGCCCCGTTCTGCGTCCGTGTCAGCCTCAAAGCCTGCGGCGCCTGCGCCTCAGCCCGTTGCGGCCCCCGCGCCTGCCACCGCTCCGGCACCTAAGCCCCAGTCCAACAATGCCGCCCAGGTTGCCGCCGCCGGTGCTGCCGAGACGCCCGCGGTCGAGGATGCCGGAGAGCTGCAGCGCAAATGGGCCGAGGTTGTCGAGCGCGTCAAGGCGCGTCAGGCTTCCTACGCAGGGCTTTTGCTCAACGCCCGCGCCACGGCCGACGACGGCTCCAAGCTCACGGTCTCGTTCCCCGCGGGTTCGACTTTTGCCATTAAGATGCTCGGTCGCGCCGATACGCAGTCGGTGGTCCTGCCGACGGTCTGCGCGGTTTTCGGTCGTCGCACCGTCGACTATGTCCTGGATGGGGGTGGCACGCCGGCTCCTCAACATGAGGAGCATTCTCCATCTGCACGGGCTGCGGTATCTGCGGACCCGCAACCCGTGTCCTCGGTGCCCCCTGCATCCTCGAGCGCCAGCGCGACGCAGCCAAAAGCGGCGCCGGTAGCGGCACCGACCCCGTCGGCGCCTGAACCCGCTGCGCCCAAACCGGCTGCTCCGATCCCCGCGCCCAAGTCCGCTGCCGCGCCTGCGCCCAAGTCATCCGACCTGGCCAAGGCCCCTTGGCTGCGCTCCGACAACCCTGCCGGTGCTCCTGCCACGGGCAAGCTCCCGACCGAGCCCGCGCCCCGAGCGCCCGAGCGCGCGTCCGTCCCCATGGCTCAGCCGCCTGCGCAGGCTGCGCCATGGGAATCCGAGCAGGTGCCCTACGACGATGCTATGGTCGGTGGTTTTGCTGCCGATGCCGGCGGGGACGATCTGCCCCCGTTCGACGTGCCGGGTGCGGCGTCCGCGACCAAGGCCGCTGCTGTGGCACCCGCAGCCTCTGCAAACGACGACGTCCCCGCCGCTCCCTGGGAATCCAATCCCGGTGCTGGCAGCCCCTTCGGCCATCAGGGCGCAGCCCCGAGCATCCCGCAGACCGAGGACGAGGCCAAGGCCCTCATCCGCAGCGTCTTTGGCCAGGCCACCATCTTCAAGCCGGTGGAGTAGCTGCGCAGGCGGGTATACTGCTCAAGAAGAGGACCCCTTGTCCGGGCGCATCTGTATTTCGGACATGTGTAGTGTGGTGCCGCGTATCTCGCATTCGAGCAGACAGGTGCGTGACGGTCGGCCTAGGATGCTGAGGTCGATGCGATACGTCGCATGGCTGTCCGTGTACTCGACTTGCTCGGCGTTAATGGTTGCTCCGATTGCCAAATAAACGCCTAGCTCGGCATCGACAATCTTGAAGTCCTTTATCTTGACCTTGAACTCTTGATAGAGGGACGGGCTGTTGTAGTAGACGGTTCGGGTTCCGTCGGTGCACTCATCGGTCGTCTCCCATTTGACGACGGGCTGGTCCGAGCTGGCTATCAGCAGTTCTGCTCCAAAAGCTATGGCATGGGTGATGACAACCAGCAATGCCCAGCCGACAAAGAGATAGAGAACCACATATGCAACGGGGTGTTTTGAGCGGATGTTTTGGAGCGCGTTGGGGGCATTCATGGGGCACCTCCAAATTACTATCTATGGCAATCAAATTATACCCTGCCGCCATGTGCGCCGCCTCGAGCAGCGGTTCGGCATTTAGCTATTTAGTGGCGCACATGAAATGCCGGATTCGGCTCTACTAGATTGAGTGTGCGATATTATGCAACCTTGCATAATTCGACCTTGCATAATCTTTGAGTGCGGTTTGTATTGGAGGACATGTATATCGACTGAGGTAACACGTCCGCCCCGCTCTCTCGCCGCGCGCCGTGGTACGATTTTTGAGTTTGAAAGTCCCGCCGTGCTCCGGCTGCCCTTGCAGCTCGGCGTGCGGCCGCACGTAAAGGAGCCATCATGGCCGGTATGAACATGCAGCAGATGATGAAGCAGGCTCGCAAGATGCAGGAGCAGCTTGCCGCCGCGCAGGAGAACCTCAAGTCCCAGACCGTCGACGCCTCTGCCGGCGGCGGCATGGTCAAGGTGACCGTTAACGGCGAGATGGAGCTCGTCAACCTCACCATCGATCCCGATGCGCTCGACCCCGAGGACGTCGATATGCTGCAGGATATGATCATGGCTGCCGTCAACGAGGCCGTCCGCGGCGTCAACGAGCTCGCCAACAAGCAGATGGGCGCCATCACCGGCGGCCTCAACATCCCGGGCATGCCGTTCTAAGACACGCATATATATGAGTGCCAACCACAGTCTGCAAAAACTGCTCGATGAGCTGGGCCGTCTGCCGGGCATTGGTCCCAAGTCGGCCCAGCGCATCGCCTATTACCTGTTGGAGGCCGACGCCGAGGAGGCGCGCCGCCTGGCCGAGGCCATCCTGGAGGTCAAGCAGGAGGTCCACTTTTGCAGCCGCTGCTTTAACTACGCCACGGCCGACGAGTGCTCCATCTGCCAGGACCCGATGCGCGATACCACTCGCATTTGCGTGGTGGGCGAGCCGCGCGATGTCCAGGCGATCGAGCGCACGGGCAGCTACCACGGCCTCTACCACGTATTGGGCGGCGTGATCAGTCCCATGGACAAGATTGGCCCCGAGCAGCTGCACATTCGAGAGCTGCTGGCACGCTTGGGCCACGAGGACATCCACGAGGTCATCATCGCCACCAACCCCAATATTGAGGGCGAGACCACGGCGAGCTACCTGGCCCGCACTATCAAGCCGCTGGGCGTCGAGGTATCGCGTCTGGCAAGCGGCCTTCCCGTGGGCGGCGACCTGGAGTATGCCGACGAAGTCACCTTGCTGAAGGCGATGGAAGGCCGTCGGGAAA
>CALINZ010000309.1 GCA_938045085.1 uncultured Collinsella sp.
CGCGGGCCTCTCTGTGCTTCCATGTAGCATAAGCGCTCGGGTATCTGTGCTTATTTTGACGTGTTGGATCCATTGGAGATGGGTGCGATTTGTATTCAGCATCTCTTTACTGCTGCGCATCTAGCCGCGGCATCAATGAACTTCGCTAGCGCTTTCGGACTGTCAAAAGGCATACACAAGTGTCAGTCTTTTGACATCGCGTGGCCTGAGCGGCGGCGTGCAACGGCTGCACGCCGCCTGCGTCTGCCTACATCCCCGCAACCCCACGCGCGGCGCTCAACAGCTCGTACTCCCTCTGACTCCACTGGTGCAGCTCGGCCGCGCGTACGGCGTCGCGGCACAGATCCAGGAATACCTCGGCGCCCTCGCAGAAGCACTCGCGGGCAAAGATGCCCGACCCGCCCGCAACGCACGCGCCATCGGCAAACCGCTCCCAGCTAGACGGCTCACGCGAATCGTCTCCGGACAGTTTGATCTGCAACACATGCGGGTCGCCGGCAACGCAGAACTCTTTCTCGAGCTTTTGCACCGTGAAGCGCATCTGGTGGGAGAGGCTGCTCTTGACCATGGCCGAGGCGTAGCCGTTCTGCTTGTCCAGAAGATGCATTCGTTTTGGCTTGGCTGCCAGGTTGTGGAAGTTGCGCTCGCTGCGCACAGAGAAATTGTCCATACGGACTCCTTTCATCGATGTTGGCAGGGCCACCGTGCCTTTTGGCCGGTTGGCGTCGGGATCGTGGAGCCAACTCTCTACCCCGACTCTGGATAAAACGTGCCCGCTCCTTGCGGGCAAGAGGAAGTCTATCAACGTGTACGAACTCAACGTGTACGGACAGAAATCAAGCGCCATCCGCGAAATGACGCGCGGATGGCGTTGGTTTCCCAAGTGATTATTCGGCTTTCATCCGGAAAAGTGTCGAAATCAGCCGTGTAAAAGTACGGAAAAGTGTCGAAATAGGCACCTTAAAACTTCGGAAAAGTGTAGCTGGATGACAAAACAGCACTTAGAAGCCGGTGCTGGATGCGGGATCCTGCGGCCGCCTTCAGCCCTCGCTACTCGTCGTCCTCGTCGTTGGGGTCGCCCTTGAGGGTGTTGATGTCCAGGTACTGGTTATCGTCCTCTTTTTGCTGGGTCTCCGACTCCGCTTGGGTGGGGCCGCGGAACAGCTGGAATCCCTCAAACGCAATGACACCGAGCAGGGCAATGATAATGGCGATAAAGGCAACCTTGCGGAAATTCCGAGAAACGCAGCGCCTTTTCCTCGGCGTAATAATCGGCGAAGCGCTCTTCGCCCGTGCTTTTGGTATACGCCGGTGCGGACGCGGCCTCCGGGTCATATTCCGGTGCAGGCGTGGCAGCGTACGGATCGTTGAGATAATCGCTCGATGCGGTGCCATAATCCTCGGTCTCGATGCGACCGGTGCCAGCATAGCCATCGGAATAATCGGAATATGCCGCACCGCCCTCATAGCCCGCGGCGCTCGTGTTGGCGGCAAAAAGCGGGTTAACTGGAACATCGAGCGCCGGCATGCCGGTAGAGGTCTCATCCAGATCGGCTGCAGCCCAGGAATCGTGGACAACCTGATGGGCAACGGGCTCATCGAGCCTTGTGACCGGAGGCTTGCGTGCCGCAGGAACAGGCAACTGCTGGGCGCTGTACATAACAGTGCTGTCGGCCGATTTGCCCTGCGTCGCTGCTGCGAGAAATGCCGCCGTCTCGGACGGGTCGCTTGCGGGGCGGGGAGCGGGCGTGGGCGCCGAAGTGGGTGCGGGTGTAGGCGCGGGCGTCGAAACAGCCGGCTGCGCAGGAGTCGGCGCAGATGCGGTCTTAGGCGCAAGTGCGGGATTGGGGCTTGACGGGCGAGCCCCGCCGCCGCCCATGAGTTCGTCGGCGGTCCACGGGCGATCATCCATCACATCGTCAAGGCTCAGCGAAAACAGGTCGTCTTCACCCTCATCGAACATGCGGTGCACATGTCCACCAATTGCCGGAATCAATCCGCGACCGGTGCATGATGCCTTGCTCAACGCCATTCTGTTCCATCCTTTCGAAATACTAATGACATCGATTATATGGAACTTCCCAAGCGGCTCGGTCTTGGATTCGCGCTTTCCAGAACTCGCGCCCAAAAGGGGAGGGGCAATCCAGGCGAGTACCTACTTGTCGCCGGCCGCCGCCTTGGCCTCATTGAGGTAGCTATAGAAGCTGTACTTGGAGATGCCAAAGAACTCGCAGGCGCGCTCGCTCGACTTGGAAATGAGAAAGGCGCCGCGACGGTCGAGGTAGCCAATGGCACGAATGCGCTCGTCTTTGGTCATGAGTGCCGCGGGCTTGCCCACAAACTGCTCGCACTCGTGCAGCAGGTCCTCGAGCAGGTCGCCGATGTTCTTGGTAATGGGCTCGGGCTCGGTATAGCCCGTGCCGCCGGTGCCGGTAAAGGCATCGAGCGAACGCTCAAAAGCCTTCATAAGCGTAATGTCAAAGTTGATGCCCAAAATGCCGACGGGCTTGCCCTCGTCGTTGCGGATAAAGATGGTAGAGGACTTGAGCAGCTTGCCATCGGTGGTTTTGGTGAGGTATGGCTCGCGGTCGTGCACGTCGGTGGTGCCCTCGTGCATGGACTCAAACACAATATGGCTGGGGCCGTCACCCAGTTTGCGCCCGCTGACGTGGCCGTTTTCGATCACTACGATGGAGTGGTCCACGTCCTCGGTCTCCAGATCGTGGACGACGACTTCGCAGTTGGGGCCAAATTGGAGCGCCAGGCCGTGTGCGAGGCGCTTGTAAAACTCAATCTGTGCGGGGGTCATGGGTGCCTTCCTAAAAATTAGTTTGGGCACACTTTGCCATAAACCACACCTGTTCGCAAATAACGAAAGCGTTGCTGCGTTATGTAACCGTTCGTCGGCGAAAAGGTACCGATTACGGCAACAAACAATTTGTTAGGTTTGCCAATCAAAAAGTGTGATAGAACAGTGCTAACAAACTTTTTGTTTGGCATCCACATAAAAGTTCAGTCGCATGAATGGGAATGGGCTGAAACGCGTATGCGGGGGCCGGCAAGAGAGGACTTAAGGAGTTCAACGTATGGCCGATAAGATCCAGTGGGCGGGCAACACGATGCCCAAGAGCGATGACAAGCACTTGGGAATCATGAGCCTCGACCACGTGAAGAAGGCCCGTGCCTTCCACCAGTCGTTCCCCCAGTACACCGTCACTCCGCTTGCCCGCCTGGACGGCCAGGCCGCGCGCCTGGGCCTGTCCAACCTGTGCGTTAAGGACGAGAGCTATCGCTTTGGCCTCAACGCCTTTAAGGTCCTGGGCGGCTCGTTTGCCATGGCCAACTACATTGCCGACGAGACCGGCAAGGACGTTGCCGAGTGCACCTTCGATTACCTGACCTCCGATCAGCTTGCCAAGGACTTTGGCCAGGCCACCTTCTTTACCGCCACCGACGGCAACCATGGCCGCGGCGTGGCATGGGCTGCCAACAAGCTCGGCCAGAAGGCCGTCGTGCACATGCCCAAGGGTTCCACCAAGCCCCGCTTCGATAACATCGCCGCCGAGGGCGCCACGGTGCTGGAATTCGGCCTGCGCCGCGCGCAGGGACCGGACGCCGGTATTTACGGGGCAAGGGCGGCGATGATCGGCGGATGCGCAGGCACCAGCAATGTTCTGACCGGTCAGCTGTTTGACGTACCCATCGGCGGAACCCATGCGCACAGCTGGGTGATGAGCTTCGATTCCGAGCTCGAGGCCTTCCGCGCATTTGCCAAGTCGAGCCCCAAGAACTGTACGCTGCTCATCGACACCTACGATGTACGCGAGGGCTGCGAGCATGCCATTACGGTTGCCAAGGAGATGGAGGCGGTGGGCGAGCGCCTGTCGGCTATTCGCATCGACTCGGGCGACCTCGCCAAGCTGTCCAAGTATGTCCGCGGTCGTTTCGATGCCGAGGGCCTGCCTTATGTGGGGATCTCGGTGTCCAACGACCTGGACGAGTACACGATCCAGTCGCTGCTCGACCAGGGTGCGCCCATCGATAGCTTTGGCGTGGGCACCAAGCTCGCGACCTGCTACGATCAGCCGGCGCTGGGCGGCGTGTACAAGCTTTCGGCCCGCCGCGCGAGCGAGACGGACCCGTGGACGCCGGTGGTGAAGCTTTCCGAGCAGCCCTACAAGCGCACGATTCCCGGCGTGCAGCGCGTGCGCCGTTATTACGATGGCTTTGGCGGCCCGGTCTGCGACATGATCTATGACGAGGACCATCTGGCAGGTGAGGGCGCCGCGCGCGGCAATACCCTCGTGGCCGTAAACGATGCGGCGCTGGTGACCGACGTGTCCGAGCTTGAGTATCGTGAGCTGCTGGTGCCGATCGTGCGCGACGGCAGTGCGGTTGCTCCGCGTGAGAGCATCAAGGACGCGCGCGAGCGCTGTGCTTGGGCACTCGATCATCTGGACGCAGCTTTCAAGCGCTTCCTGTACCCGCAGACCTATGTTGTGGGCATGGAGCAGGGCCTGGCTCAGGTGCGCGACGAGCTCGTGCGCAAGAACATGGCCGCGGCTTCGGCTTTCCCCTGGGCTCACTAATTCCTTGGGCGGTAGGGGCGAGTCACGCTCCCTTGGCCGCCAGCTCGGCCGTTCGCTGAACAGTTGATTGGTTTGACGTATGACGACTTCTTATAAAACGATGGTGGTAAAGATCGGTTCGTCCACGGTGGTGGGCGCCGATGGCAAGGTCAACCGCGCCTTTATCGGCGGACTTGCCGATCAAGCCGCAGCGCTGCGCAAGCTCGGCTGGCGTCTGGTCGTGGTGAGCTCGGGCGCTATTGCCTGTGGCTATCCCGTGTTGGGCTTCGACCGCAAGCCGGTCGGCGACCTTCCGAGCCTGCAGGCCTGCGCCTCGGCTGGTCAGTGCATCATCTCGTCGGCCTACGACGAGGAGTTCCATGCGCGCGACCTGCTCACCTCGCTCGTACTGCTCACGCGCCACGACACGGCCCGCCGCACGTCCTACCTGCACGCG
>CALINZ010000310.1 GCA_938045085.1 uncultured Collinsella sp.
GACCCGCTCAGGCATGTTGACCGGCCCGTTGCGCGACCGCTTTGGCATTTCATATCGCCTGGATTACTACACGGTCGAGGAGCTCGCGCAGATTGTGACGCGCTCGGCAACTATCCTGGGCGTGGCGATCGACCATCCCAGTGCACTCGAGATCGGCTCGCGTTCGCGCGGCACGCCGCGTCTTGCCAACCGCCTGCTCAAGCGCGTGCGCGATTACGCACAGGTGCGCGGCAACGGTCCCATCGAGCTCGATATCTGTCGCCAGGCGCTCGAGTTCTTCGAGATCGACGAGCTCGGTCTGGATTGGATGGATATTCGCATTTTGGAGACGCTCGCTAAGACGTTCTCCGGTCGTGCCGTGGGACTTACGACCCTTGCCAGCGCGGTGGGCGAGGACCCGGGCACGCTCGAGGATGTCTATGAGCCCTATTTGCTGCAGTGCGGGTTGATGATTCGTACGCCGCAGGGCCGTCAGGCAACCCTTCGCACCTTTGAGCACCTGGGGATTGAACCTACCGTTTAGGGCGCTTTGTTTTGGCGGGCTGTTGGGCTATCGCTGGGCATCGGGTAAACATATCGCCGTTCATCGGTTATGGGCGTTTTACTATTGCGCGCCCGTGCTATGCTGAATTGGTCTTTTTCTCATTCGGTAACGAAAGGACCGCCCATGCCTACTGACATCGAAATCGCACGTTCTGTCACGCCACTGCCTATTACCGAGGTGGCCAAGAACGCCGGCGTCGACGTTAAGCACCTTATTCCGTACGGCTTCGACAAGGCTAAGGTCGACTATTCACTGCTCAACGAGCCGACTGATCACCAGGCCAAGCTCGTCCTCGTGACCGCTATCAACCCAACGCCCGCGGGCGAGGGCAAGACCACCACGACCATCGGTCTGGCCGACGGCCTGCGTCGTCGCGGCGTCAAGAGTGCCGTTGCCCTGCGCGAGCCTTCGCTCGGCCCCGTCTTTGGCGTTAAGGGCGGTGCTGCCGGCGGCGGCTGGGCTCAGGTCATCCCCATGGAGGATATCAACCTGCACTTTACCGGCGACTTCCATGCCATCGGTGCAGCAAACAACCTTCTTGCAGCAATGATCGACAACCATATCTTCCAGGGCAATGCTCTGAACATCGACCCGAGAAAGATCACATGGAAGAGATGCGTGGATATGAACGACCGTCAGCTGCGCCACGTCATCGACGGCATTGGCGGTAAGGCCCAGGGCGTGCCGCGCGAGGACGGCTTCGATATCACCGTCGCCTCCGAGGTCATGGCAATCCTGTGCCTGTCCACGAGCATCAACGATCTTAAGGAGCGCTTGGGCGAGATCGTTGTCGGCTACAGCTATGCCGGCGAGCCCGTCCGTGCCCGCGACCTCAAGGCCCAGGGTGCCATGGCCGCGTTGCTTAAAGACGCGCTCAAGCCCAATCTGGTGCAAACGCTCGAGGGCACGCCCGCGTTTGTCCACGGCGGTCCCTTCGCCAACATTGCTCACGGCTGCAACTCTATCATGGCCACGCGTATGGCGATGCGCTTTGGCGATGTTGCCATTACCGAGGCCGGCTTTGGCGCCGACCTGGGTGCCGAGAAGTTCCTCGATATCAAGTGCCGCATGACGGGCGTTCGCCCCAGCGCCGTCGTGATCGTCGCTACCGCTCGTGCGCTTAAGTACAACGGTGGCGTCGCCAAGGCCGATCTCAACGAGGAGAACCTCGAGGCACTCAAGGCTGGCATGCCCAACCTGTTGCGTCACGTCGACAACATCCAGAACGTATATGGTCTGCCCTGCGTGGTCGCCATCAATCGCTTCCCGACGGACACCGAGGCCGAGCTTGCTCTCATCGAGTCCGAGTGCCAGAAGCTCGGCGTCAACGTTAAGCTTTCCGAGGTCTGGGCCAAGGGCGGCGAGGGCGCGCTCGAGCTTGCCGATGAGGTCATGCGTCTGATTGAGCAGCCGAGCGAGCTCAAGTTTGCCTATGAGGACGGCGCTGATGTCGCTGATGCCCTCGAGGCCGTTGCCACCAAGGTCTACCGCGCCGACGGCGTTGACTTTACGCCGGCCGCCAAGCGCCAGCTCGCCGAGCTGCGCGAGAATGGCTTTGGCAACCTGCCGGTGTGCGTCGCCAAGACGCAGTACAGCTTTAGCGACAACGCCAAGGCCCTGGGCGCTCCCGAGAACTTCCGCATCACCGTGCGTGAGCTCAAGGTTTCTGCCGGCGCCCACTTTGTGGTCGCGCTGACCGGCAGTGTTCTGACCATGCCTGGTCTGCCCAAGGTGCCCGCGGCCGAAAACATCGACGTCGACAACGACGGCGACATCACCGGCCTGTTCTAAGCCTGCTGTCCATAGCTGCTAGCCCGCCCCGCCGCGCCCACAAGGCACGGCGGGGCTTTTTGATGCTTAGGCCCGCGCATGTCTTGTAGATACCGACGGACTCTGCCCGTCATAAGCTTTTGCGCGGGTAGAATGCATGGATAACTTGATGCTCACGCGCGACGGAAAGGAATCGTTGCATGGATCAGGACAAGACAACCGTGATGGGCGGCTACGGTTCCGCGCAGGCTGGCGATAGCGCCGATGCGACTCGCGTTGTTTCTAACCCCGGTTATACCGACCCCGCCGCGACGCAGACGTCTGCCGAACCCACACGGGTTATAGGCTACGGCGATACACCACGGGATCCGTTTGATTATGCACCGCAGGACCCGTATGACAATGCGGCGCCGGACCCGTATGGCAATGCGGCGACAGATGCTTATAACAACCTGCCGCATAATCCCATTCCGCAGCCTCAGCAGACGACGTATATGCCGCGTACGGCGCAGGTCCAGTCTCGTTATGAGTCGCGCGATCCGCATGCGTGCCAGCCGTATCGCGAGTATCCCAAATCGATTCCGCAGTATGGTGAGGACGAGGAGAAGGCACCGTCGCGTTCGTCGAGCGTGATCAAGAAAATCCTGATTGTGCTGGCGATCTTCTTTGCCTTGTCGATCGTGTTCGCCATCGTGTCGGGCATGCTCAACAAGCGGGGCGCCACGACCGATGCCACGACCGAGCAGGCCGAGACCACCCAGTCTGCTGCCGTCGACCTGAGCGATATCCCGGGGCAATATTGGTCCAACGCCAAGAAGCTTCTCAAGTCGCGCGGCGCCGATCTTTCGAATGCCGTGGTCCTGACTGATGATGGCTCAACGCCCGTCGTCGATGCCAACTGGGTCGTTACTTCTGCCTACTATAACGACAGCGGCAACCTCGAAATTCAGCTCACGCACAAGGACGGCTCGTCGGGCAACGCGTCCGGCGACCAGGGCGGCGCGGACAGCTCGAGTTCCAATACGCTGGAGGACTTGAGCAACAAGGCGCAGGAGTTGGGAGACAAGGCGCAAGAGCTGGGCGACACGGCACAAAACCTGGGCGATACCGCGCAGAACTTGGGCGGCTTGGCGACGGATGCCTGGAACGCCCTGCAAAACGGCATCTCGGGCGCGCAGGGAAACTAGCTGTTAAGCAGGCTACAACTGCTCGGCCGGACGCTCGGGCGAGCTAAAGCCCGAATCAAACGTGACGACGCATGAGGCATCGGGTCGGCGCTCGTGCACGATGCGCGTGACGAGCTCCAGCAGCGGATATGTCAAAGCCGTCGGGACGCACCAGGTCAAACGAAACGAACCCGTCGTGCTCGTGCAGGTCGTGGATGGAGAGCGCGGGATCGATCTGCATGACGCCGCGCTTGACCCAGCTGCGCAGGTCGTCGCTGGTGGTGGCGATGGGGTCGCAGTGCAGCGTGATATCGATGCCCATTTGGCGCTTGATGTCGTGCTCGATGGTGTCCAAAATCTCGTGGTGCTCAAATGCGTCGCCCTCGCCGGGCATCTCCACGTGGGCGCTGGCAAACTGACGACCGGGGCCGTAGTCGTGCACCATCAGGTCGTGTGTGCCCAAGACCTGCGGATAGGACATGATCTTATCGCGGATTGCCTGGACGAGCTTGGGGTCGGGCGCTTGCCCCAGCAATGGGCTGATGGCGTCGCGCACTAGGCCCATGCCGCTGATGCAGATGAAGATGCCCACACCCAGGCCTGCCCAGCCATCGAGGTCAAAGCCGGTCGTCTGCGAAATAAGCGCCGCCACCAAGACCGAGCCCGAGGTGATGACGTCGTTTTTGGAGTCCTGCGCCGTGGCGATGAGCGTTTCGGAATCGATGCGGTTACCCAGCGTGCGGTTGAACGCGGCCATCCAGAGCTTTACGAGCATGGACGTAGCCAGTGCCGCAAGGGAAATGAACGTGTAAGCGGTGGGGGAAGGCTTGATGATCTTGGTGACCGACTCGAGGATCAGGTTGATGCCGACGGCGCAAACCAGGACGGCGACGAACAGGCCGGCTAGGTACTCATAGCGGCCGTGACCATAGGGGTGGCCTTCGTCTGCCGGGCGGCTGGCAAGGCGGAACCCGAGCAGGCTCACGATGTTGCTCGAGGCATCGGAGAGGTTGTTGAAAGCGTCGGCGATGAGGGAGACGGAGCCGGCGAGCAGGCCCGCGATGCCCTTGGCCAGGCACAGGGTGATGTTGAGTCCAATGCAGATGAGGCTTGCGGTAAAACCCGCGTTGGTGCGGCAAGATGCATCGACCGGCTCGTCCTCGCTGCCGGGAACAAGCGTATGTACCAGCCGATTTACAAATAGCATAGCGGTCGTCCTCACAATCATGTTTAAGGGGATAGTGTAGCTCGCGCGGGGGCGCCGTGCACCGATGCTCAGAAAATGCAGCAATAGTCTGCCGGTGCTAACGAGCGAGCCTTCTCGTCTGCCTGGGTGGTCCATTTTGGGCCACATGGGTATGGGCATGTGCCTGTTTGATCGACATACTTAATGTCGACAGCCCCTGTGCAAAGGAGGACGTTTCCATGGACGAGATGTTTGCCATTAAATGTCAAAACTGCGGCGGCCCTATGTACACACACCAAGCTAAGCGCAGCTTTGAGTGCGCTTATTGCGGTGCGGTCATTCCGTGGCAGGCGGACG
>CALINZ010000311.1 GCA_938045085.1 uncultured Collinsella sp.
CATTCCCTACGTGCAGGCCTACGACACGCAGACCGGCAAGCCGCTGGGCGGCCAACAGGTCGTGAACAAGCACACGGTGGTCAAGACCAAGACCAAAAAGCTGCCGATCTTTATTACGGCGCTCGCCGGCTGCGCATGCGGTGCCCTGCTGGTCATCGCGCTCATTATGAGCGGCACGCTCAACATTGGCGGCGGAAAGAATGCCGTGACGGCGGGCGCTTCGGGTTCGTCGACGCAAAAGATTACGATTGATTCCGAGGACACCACGCTGGCCGAGGCCGTTTCTGCCAAGGCGTTGCCCTCCGTCGTTTCCATTACCGCCACCTCGAGCGGTAGCCAGGACAATACGCTTTCGCAGTCTGCCGACGAGTCGGATGGTTCGGGCAGCGTCGGTTCGGGCGTTGTGCTCGATACCGAGGGCCACATCCTCACCAACAACCACGTGGTCGATGGTTACGACCAGTACGTGGTGACCATGGACGACGGAACCACGTACGAGGCCGAGTTCGTGGGCAACGATGCTTCGAGCGACCTAGCCGTCATCAAACTCAAGGATGCTGACGCCTCCAAGCTCACGCCGATTGAGATTGGTGATTCCTCCAAGCTCAACGTGGGCGAGTGGGTCATGGCAATCGGCTCGCCGTTCGGCAACGAGCAGTCTGTCTCCACGGGTATCGTCTCGGCGCTCTATCGCTCCACGGCCATGAGCTCTACCAGCGGCAACACCATCTACGCCAACATGATCCAGACCGATGCCGCCATCAACCCGGGCAACTCCGGCGGCGCGCTCGTTAACGATAACGGCGAGCTCGTGGGCATCAACTCGCTCATCGAGAGCTACTCGGGCTCCAGCTCGGGCGTAGGCTTTGCCATTCCCGTCAACTACGCCAAGAACATCGCCGACCAGATTATCGACGGCAAGACGCCGGTTCATCCGTATCTGGGCGCTACGCTTTCGAGCGTCAACGCGCTTAACGCCCGCACTAACAAGCTGAGTACCGACAGCGGCGCGTATGTGGCGAGCGTCGTCGAGGACGGTCCTGCTGCCAAGGCCGGCATCCAGGAGGGTGACGTCATCACCAAGCTGGGTGACGACGAGATTACGAGCGCCGATGGCCTGATTATCGCGCTGCGCAGCCACGAGGTGGGCGAGAAGGTCGAGATTACGCTCGTGCGCGGCAAGGAAGAGAAAAAGGTCACCGTCGAGCTGGGCTCCGACGAGGAGCTGCAGAACCAGCAGCAGGACGATAGCGCGACCGACACCGGCAACGGCGGTATTACCGACGAGCAGCTGCGCCAGTATCTGGAGGAGCTGCTGGGCCAGCAGGGCCAGGGCTAC
>CALINZ010000312.1 GCA_938045085.1 uncultured Collinsella sp.
CATGACCAGAAGGTCTATGCCTTGCCTTTTTCATGCCAACTTGTTCGCTCTGGACATCGCTCGCTGACGTTTGCTCAACCTGCGGTGTCATAACAATTCTGTCCAGCTGTTGGCATTGCAGCATTTTCCCAGATAAAACCTGCCAAAATGAACCTGTCCCTTTTTGGCAGGTATTAGAGCTCTACGCTTTCGGCGCCGTTGATGGTTAGGTTTCGCTCGTAGAAGGCGGTGAGAGCGCGGATGGCGTACATCACGTCGCGCACGCCGCCGGTCTCGTAGCTCGAGTGCATGGCCAGCTGCGGCAGGCCCACGTCTACGGCGTGCATGCTCGCCTGCATGTTCGACAGGTTGCCCAGGGTGGAGCCGCCGGCCATATCACTCTTGTTGGCGAAGGCCTGCGTGGGCACGTCGGCGTCATCGCAAATAGCCTGGAACACCGCGCGGCTAAAGGCATCGGTGCAGTAGTGCTGGTTGGCGGCTTCCTTGATAACGATGCCGCCGTTGAGCACGACCTGGTTGCGGGCATCGCACTTCTCGGCGTGGTTGGGATGCACGGCATGCGCATTATCGCAGCTCACGAGCATCGAGGCGGCAAGTGCGCGATGGTACGACTCGTCATCGAAGCCCAGCGATCCGTTAATGCGGCGCAGCGCATCGGCCAAGAACGTCGACATGGCTCCCTGCTTGGTCTCGGAGCCAACCTCCTCGTTATCAAAGCAGCAGAAGACCGAGATATCGCGCGCGTTCTCAGCACCCAAAAATGCCTGCAGCGAGGTATAGGCGCAGGCCAGGTCGTCGAGCTTGGGCGTCGAGATAAACTCGTCGGCCCAGCCCCAAATGCGCGCATCCTGACGATTGACCAGGAACAGATCGCGACCCAGAATCTGCTCGGGCTCAACGTCCAACTCGTCGGCGATCAGAGCATCAAAGTCGCCCTGCTTAAGATCACCGGCGCTGATGAGCGGGCACAGGTCGACGGCGCGGTTGGGCGCAAAGCCCTCGTTAACGCCACGGTTCATGTGGATGGCAAGGCTCGGGATAATAGCGACCTCGCGCTCGATGGCAAGCAGACGGCTCTCAATACGGTCGCCTTCGCGCACCAGCACGCGGCCCGCGAGTGCCAGCGGACGATCGAACCAGGTGTAGTCAATCATGCCGCCGTAGGCCTCGGTGTTCAGGCGCAGCGTCTCGCCCGCGCCGTCAAGCTCAGGCACGGCCTTGACCTTAAACGTCGGCGAATCGCTGTGCGACGCCGTGAGCTGAAAATGATAGTCACCGGCAACGCCGTCCTCGCCCCACGTCGCGGCCAGGTCCTC
>CALINZ010000313.1 GCA_938045085.1 uncultured Collinsella sp.
CAGTGGTCGTTATGAAGTGGGTTGAAACTTTAGCACCAAAAGATGCATGAACACGTAAATGGCTTGCATATTCATGCATTGAAACAATCCCGACACATTCGCTTGAAGGAATTGACAAATGGAGCGGGCCCCGTATTGACCGGCGCTCCTAACGGCACCGGGCAATACGGGGCCCGCCCATGCGAAAACCAAGTTGTTAGGATGAGCCAGCCGGCTAGAGCTCGACCGGCACCCATTCGTCGTGATTGCAGATAAAAGCCTCGGGATCCTCGACGCTAAAGAAGACGAGCGTGGGGTCGTTAGGCCCCTCATAGTGCTCGCCCAGGTGCTCTAGATGCTTCCACCCGGCTTCGCGCATTTCGTCTAAAGCCCGGTCATCCAAGCCGGCACGCCCGCGCAAGATGAGCCAGCCATGGCCCGGCCACCAACTCGTGGCCTCAAAGCGCTGGTTTTGCAGCAGCTCTTGCCACACATCTTTGGTGCGCGCTGTTACAAACCACAGCTTGCCATCCTGGATCTGCGCAAACGAAAACGGACGCACATGAGGCTGTCCGTCAACGCTCGTCGCCAAATACCATGCCGGCACCGACGTCAGATACTCCAACACCGTATTCAATCCGTCCACGTTTCCTCCTGTACTAGTTAGTTTGGGAGCCTGGTTTGTGCGAGCTAGAGCTCCAGGCGCTCCTCGCTGCCGTCGATATCACAGAAGCGCGCGGCAATATTGCGGACCGAAAAGAAAGCAAGGCGGCCGTCGTTGGCACTCTCGTGTTCCTCGCCAATGCCCACCATGTGCTTAAAGCCCGCTTGACGCACCTTGTCGCTCGCAACTGCGTCGTCCTCAAGTGCGGCTTCGCCGGTCAATACGATCCAACATTCCCCCGGCTTCCAGCCCGAGAGCTCAAACTTGGGATTCGCACTCAGCTCCGCCCACACATCCTTGTCGCGCGATGTGCAAAACCACAACTTACCGTCATCGACCATGGCAAACGAAAACGGTCTCACGCGGGGCTGATGTCCGTCGGCCACATCGGTCGTGGCCAGATACCACGCCGGAATGCGCCTGAGATACGAACAGGCGCGCTCAAGCTGAGCCGTGCGGTCGTTGTCGGTCATAGGGACCCCTTTCTTGCGCTCGAATCGCGCCTAAACAAGTTGAAGGTTGATGACGATGACGCAGATGAGCAGCAACGCCGTCACCACCGCCGCCAACGCATCGCCGCGGCCAAACGTAAGCGCATGCAGGCGCGTGCGGCCCTGCTCGCCATGATAGCAGCGTGCATCCATGGCAGCAGACAGCGTCTCGGCATGGCGGAACACGCCGGTGAACAGCGGGATCGCCACACTGCCGAGCATGCGTACGCCACCGAGCGGACCGCCCGTCACGCGCGCACCGCGGCTTGCCTGTGCATCGGCCGTCTGCTTCATCTCAGTGGCAAACTGCGGCATAAAGCGTAGCGCGATACCCATGATCATGCCGAGCTCGTGCGC
>CALINZ010000314.1 GCA_938045085.1 uncultured Collinsella sp.
CACCCGCATGCTCGATAACGACTTGGCCAAGCTTGCCCAGATGGTCGAGGGGCCGCAAATTGAGCTTTCCGATGTGGAGCGCTGGATCGTGCGCACGGCCGAAGTCCAGCCCTGGGACTTTCTCAATGCGGTCTCGGCCCGTGACATGCGCCGCTCGCTTGAGCTCTTCAATCTACTGCCCGCCAAGAGCTACGTGTGGACTTACACATTGCTGTGCGGGCGTATTCGCGAGCTTATCGTTGCCAAGGCGCTCGATGCGCGTGGGCAGGGTCGTGAGCTTGCCGCGACGCTCAAGCTTCAGGCCTGGCAGGTCAAGAATCACCTGACCTGGGCACGTCGTTTTTCGATGACCGAGCTCGTTTCCGCGCTCGAGGGTGCCGTCGATGTGGAGCTCGCGCTCAAGGGTTCGGCTGATTCTGAGACCGCGCTTTTGCTCTGGATTACGAACATCTTGAGAAAATCGTGATGATACCTGCCTATTTGACAAATTCGTTCTATCCCTTTGTGGGGGAGCGTGCTATAGTAGGCGCTTGCATGACCTCACCGTGTCTCAGAGGTGTCATACATTTTTTGCAAGGAACTCGAAAGGAACTCCAGAAGTGGCAAACATCAAGTCTCAGAAGAAGCGTATCCGCACCAATGAGGCAGCTCGCATGCGTAACAAGGCTGTCAAGTCCGAGCTCAAGACGCTGACCAAGCACGTCCAGTCCGCCGTCGCCGAGGGCGACGCCGAGAAGGCCCAGGCTGCCCTCAAGACCGTCACCAAGCGTCTCGACATGGCTGCCGCCAAGCATGTTATCCACAAGAATCAGGCTTCCAACCGCAAGTCCGGTCTTGCCAAGCTCGTGAACAGCATCAACGCCTAAGTTGTAAATTTCACACCACACAGATTACGCGCATAAATGGAGCCTGTTTTATGGAACAGGCTCCATTTTTTGTACCGCTCGGGTAAGATAGTCCGCATGAATACTTCAATTGACATTTCCCACATCCGTAACTTCTCGATCGTAGCGCACATCGACCATGGCAAGTCCACGATCAGTGACCGTATCCTCGAACTCACCCATACAGTCGACGAGCGCGACATGGAGTCGCAGCTGCTCGACACCATGGATATCGAGCGCGAGCGCGGCATTACGATCAAGTCCAATGCCGTTCGCGTTTCCTATGACGCCGACGATGGCGAGACGTATCAGTTCAACCTGATCGATACGCCGGGCCACGTGGACTTTACCTACGAGGTCTCGCGTTCGCTGGCCGCCTGCGAGGGCGCGGTGCTCGTCGTCGACGCCACGCAGGGCGTCGAGGCGCAGACCGTCTCCAACGCGACGCTCGCCATGAACGCCAACCTGGATATCGTGCCCGCCATCAACAAGATCGACCTGCCGTCGGCACACCCCGATGAGGTCAAGACCGAGATCGAGGATGACCTGGCGATTCCCGCCGACGATGCCGTATGCGTATCAGGCAAGACCGGCGAGGGTATCCACGACCTGCTGGAGTCCATCGTCTTTTTGATTTCACCGCCCAAGGGCGATGCAAACGCGCCGCTCAAGGCGCTCATCCTGGACTCGTATTTTGATGAGTACCGCGGCGTCGTTGCCACGGTCCGTGTTTTTGACGGCTCCATTAAAAAGGGCGATACCCTTCGTATGATGCAGGCAGAAGGTGACTTTTTGGTCGACGGCGTGGGCGTCAAGCGTCCTGCCGAGACGCCGGTCGACGCGCTGACGGTCGGCGAGGTGGGCTACGTGGTCACGGGCCTGAAGGACCCCGAGGCCGTTCGCGTGGGCGACACCCTTACCTGGGCGTCGAATCCCTGCCCCGAGCCGCTGCCGGGCTACCGCGAGGCCAAGCCCATGGTCTACACGGGCCTGTTCCCGATCGACAACAAGGATTACGAGAATCTGCGCGACGCTCTCGATAAGCTGCATGTCAACGACCCATCGTTGGTGTGGGAGCCCGAGACCTCGGTGGCGCTCGGCTTTGGCTTCCGCGTGGGCTTCTTGGGCCTGCTGCATATGGAGGTCGTCAAGGAGCGCCTGGAGCGCGAGTTCAACCTTGACCTCATTGCCACGAGCCCTTCGGTGGACTATCACGTCTACAAGACCGACGGCGAGATGGTCGATGTCCGCAGCCCGCAGGATCTGCCCGAGGCTACGCGCATCGAGCGCATCGAGGAGCCCTACCTCAAGGCCAAGATTATCTGCCCGCCCGAGTATACGGGCGCCGTCATGCAGCTCGCTATCGAGCACCGCGGCATTACGACCGACATGATCCATCTCACGAGCAAATCGGTCGAGATGCGCTTTGATATGCCGCTTGCCGAGCTCATCCTGGACTTCTTTGACCAGCTTAAGAGCCGTACCAAGGGCTATGCCTCGCTCGACTACGAGTTCAACGAGTACCGTCCCTCCGAGCTCGTCAAGCTCGATATCCTGCTTTCGGGCGACGAGGTGGACGCGCTTTCGTTTATCGTGCACAAGGACAAGGCCTATGGCCTGGCCCGCGGCCTGTGTGACAAGCTCAAGGAAATCATCCCGCGCCAGCTGTTCGAGGTGCCTATTCAGGGCGCCATCGGCAACAAGATCATTGCCCGCTCTACCGTCAAGGCGCGTCGCAAGGACGTTTTGGCCAAGTGCTATGGCGGCGATATCTCGCGAAAGCGCAAGCTGCTCGAGAAGCAGAAAGAGGGCAAGAAGCGCATGAAGGCCATCGGTTCGGTCGAGGTCCCGCAGGAGGCCTTTATGGCGATCCTAAAGGTAGACGAGTAAGTCCATGGCGCTTTCTGAATACAGCAAGCGGCTGCTGGGCGCCTATGCCGAGCAGCCGTTCCTTATGGCTCCCATGGCGGGCGTAACCGACCCCGCCTATCGCATCATGTGTCGCCGCCGCGGTGCCAACCTTGCCTACAGCGAGATGGTGAGCGTGGCGGGCCTTGCCTATGCCAGCAATAAGACGTGGCGCCTGGTACTGCCTGCCGATGAGGAACAGCAGATCTGCGTGCAGCTCTTTGGCTCAAAGCCCGATCAGTTTGCGAGCGCCGTCGCCGCCGTCGAGGAGCGCGTTGGTGATCGTCTGTCGCTCATCGATATCAATATGGCATGCCCCGCCCGCAAGGTCGTTACCAAGGGCGAGGGCTCGGCGCTTATGCGCACGCCTGACCTGGCGGAGAAGATCGTCGGGGCCACGGTGGGTGCGGCGCACGTGCCCGTGACCGTCAAGATTCGCAAGGGCTTTTATGCCGAGGATCGCAATGCCGCGACGTTTGCCCAGATGCTTGAGGGTGCAGGGGCTGCCGCAGTCGCCGTGCATGGTCGCTGTGCCACGCAGCTCTATACGGGTCAGGCCGATTGGTCGGTCGTCGATGAGGTGGCCGACGCCGTCGAGATTCCCGTGATCGGTTCGGGCGATGTGTTCTCGGCCGAGGACGCGGCGGAACGCCTACGCAACTCGGGCGCCAGTGCCGTGTTTATCGCGCGCGGTATCTATGGCAACCCCTGGGTGTTCGGCGATGCTCGAGCCCTTGCACTCGATGGCACGCCGGTACCGGTGCGTAGCTCGGTCGAGCGCCTGGATGCCCTGCGCGAGCACCTGACGCTCACACACGAGCTGTTGCCGCTCATGTCACGAGCCCGTACGTATGCAAGCTGGTACTTAAAGGGCATGCCCCATGCCGCCGCCTGGCGCGCCCAGGTGGTGCGCTGCTCCACATACGAGGAGTTCATGGCATTGGTCGATGATATCGAGCGCGATGTGGTGGCCTGCGAGGCCGCACTTGCCGCTGGCGAGTCGGTGCCCGCGCATCCGCTGGAGGCCTAACGGTGGCCGTTACCGCGCTGTACGTGCACGTGCCGTTTTGCGCCCAAAAGTGTCGGTACTGCGACTTTGACTCGCGCAGTTTTGCTCCGTGCGACCTGAGCGCTGCGCTCGATGCCTATTTTGAGCTGCTGTATGCGCGCCTTGATGCCTTTGGAGACGTCGGGGCGCTTGCGCAGATCCGTACCGTCTATGTTGGCGGCGGCACGCCGTCGCTGGCGGGGGAGCGCCTGGTACAACTTGCCCGACGTATCTCTGCGTGGTGCAAGCCCGTTGAGTTTACCTGCGAGGCCAATCCCGAGTCGCTGACTTCGCAGCTTGCCGCGGCGCTTGCCGGGGTGGGCGTCACGCGCATTTCTCTGGGAG
>CALINZ010000315.1 GCA_938045085.1 uncultured Collinsella sp.
GAACGCGAGGGCCTCGACCTCCGCGACTTTGCCGTGGGTGACAGCTAGTAGCTGAAGAGGGATGGGGGCAGCTAATTTGGGACGGGCTGCTACGACGCTAGCGTGGCGATGACGGCTTCGTCGCCGGCGTATATGAGGGTGTTGCCGTCGGGGATGATCGTTTGGCCGTCGCGCTTGAGCATCACGACGATAAACGGATGCTTGCCTTGCGGCACATCGCGCAGGCGCTGGCCGGCCAGACGACCGTGGGGCGTCACGGTGACCTCGCGCAGCGTAACCTCGGCACGCTCTTCGAACGTTGGGGCGGCCATCACCAGAAGATCACCTTCCTGGATCACGGTGTCGCCATTGGGCAGTACCGGGTGCGCCCCGTCGCGCAGCACCAGGACCACGAGCATATCTGTGGCGCTGCCAATGTCCGCGAGCGAGCGTCCGGCAAACGGATGTCCAGCGCCTACCTTGAGCTTGACGAACGACATGCCGTCCTCGTCGCGGTAGTCGTTAAAGGTGCGGCGCACGTCGCCGGTCGCATCGATCATATCGAGCTTCTTCGCCACCGCCGGCAGCAGCGAGCCCTGCACCACAATGCTCGACACGGCAATCACAAACACCAGGTCAAACAGGTCGTGGCCACCGGGAACGCCGGCTACCACGGCAAAGAGACTAAAGACGACCGAAGCCGCGCCGCGCAGGCCCGCCCAGCTTACGAGCGCGACCTGGCGAGGGTTTGTCTTAAAGGGCGCCAGGAGCACGCCGACGGCGATGGGACGGCTCACGAAGAGCATAAACGCCATGAGCGCCAGGCCCGGCAGCAGCATCTGCGGCAGGCGTGCGGGCGTTACGAGCAGGCCGAGCAAGAAGAAGATCGTCATCTCAGCCATCTCGGTGAGGGTGTCAAAGAAGTGCGCCATCTCGACTTTGCCGGTGATGTCGCTGGCACCCAGCACAATGCCTGCCAGGTATACAGCCAAAAAGCCGTTGCCGCCCAGATAGCTTGGTAGTGAGTAGGCGACGATCGCCACGGCGAACAAAAAGATGGTCTGCGCGCCCTCGGCCGTTGCGTGCGCGCGTTCAATCAGGCGGCCCGCCGCCCAGCCGATGGCAAGGCCCAGGCCCGCGCCCAGGATAATCTGCTTGGCCAGCAGTGCGGGAATGTTGATGTCGCCGCCGGCCGCGAGTGTGGCGAGCACGGCGGTGAGCATGTAGGCGACGGGGTCGTTGGAGCCCGATTCGACCTCGAGCAGCGAGTCGGTGCCGCCCTTCAGCGAAAGGCTGTGCTCGCGCAGAACGCTAAAGACGCTGGCCGCGTCGGTGGATGCCACGACCGAGCCCAGCAGCAGACCGCCGATCCAGTCGAAGCCCAGCGCAAAGTGGGCGAACACGCCGGTGATACCGGCAGTGATGACGACGCCGAGCGTGCTCAGCAGCACCGCCGGCGCAGCGACGGGCTTGGCGCGGTCTATGTTGGTGTTAAAGCCGCCGTAGAACATGATGAACAGCAGCGCCGTGCTGCAGACGGTTTCGGTAAGCGCATAGTCGCTAAAGTCGATATGCGCCGGGCCGTTGACACCCAACAGCATGCCGAGCGCGATAAAGATGAGCAGGGTGGGGAAGGGGAGCTTTTTGCCGACGGGTTTGATGGTCAGGCACAGAATAATGACGAGGCCGATAAAGAGAAGAATCTGGTTCATAGGGAGTGTCCGCTCCTGGGTGGTTGGCGTGGCACGGTCAGTTGTCTGCGGTTATTTGTACCCAAAGATGGTGGGTTTATGGGGTTGGATTGCGGGCGTGCGCGATATCGTCATAGACGGCTGCCGTCTTTGCCTCTGCTCGGAAACCCTTTCCAGCTTTATTGCAACGGAGTACAATGGGTAACGTTTAAGTTCAACTTGAAGTTTTAGTTGCGGCGCCGGGCTTCGGCCGCAATGCAAGGAGAGGCGTACCATGGCGATCTATGTGACATCTGATGCTCACGGGCACGTGCGTGCGCTTGACGAGGCCCTGTCTAAGATCTCGTTGACGTCCGACGACACACTGTACGTGCTGGGCGACATGATCGATCGCGGGCCCGATCCGGTCGGCGTTATTAAGCTCGTGCGCTCGCTGCCCAACGCCCGCGTGCTCAAGGGTAATCACGAGCAGATCATGCTCGATGCCATCATTGGCCAGGATCCGCTCGATGCCGAGACCTGGGATATCAACGGTGGCTGGACGACGCGCGAGCAACTCAACGACATGGAATTTGAGGCATACGAGGAGCTCGTGCGATGGATGGCCGCGCTGCCGCTCTACGCGGTGGTCGAGACCGAGGAGCGCCCGTATCTGCTGGTTCATGCTGGAATCGAGATGAAGGCGGCGCGCGCGTTTTTGCTTGAGCATGGCGTCGATTGTGCCGATGGCGTCGGAGCGGTGGATGCCGATCGCGAGCTGCTGCAGCAGATGCTCGCGGTGCAGTCGTCCGATGACCTGCTGTGGATTCGTCACGGCTATTGGGATGTGCCGACCGGGCTGCTTTCTGCCGAGGGCAAGGGCCCGGTCGTGGTGAGCGGTCACACGCCCACGGTATCGCTTGGGCGCTATTGCGAGGTCGGTGGTCTGGCGGGGCTCGATGAGGAATCGGGACGCGGGCAGATCGTGCACTTGGGCGGCGAGGACACCGCCGGTGTGCCCGATCGCATCGACATCGACTGCGCCGCCGCCACCGGCTCCGAGTTCGGTCGCGTGGGCATCCTGCGGCTCGATGATGGGGCGGAGTTCTACGCAAATATTCGCCCCGGGGAATAACGGCGCAAGTGGTAGCTAATTTGGGACGGGGCTTTTTTGACTACTTTTGCCCTTCTGCCCGCTAATTGATTTCTCTGGGACGGGGATTAAATAATCATTTGGCTGCCCGCTGGCTAAGTGAGTAGACTTTTTTGGAAATGCCGAGCACCCAACATATTTGCCTCAATAAAACCGCAGGTCACGGACTTGTGCTTTGTCGGTGTGGTCCGGGATTCGGTAAAAGTCTACTCACTTAGTTTTGCGTGTCCGCAACGAGACCCCAGCCGGGGTGATTCCACCGCAAATTAGCTGCTCCCATCGCCGCAATTAGGCGCCGTACGGATTTCGGTCCCTCTCTATGCGTTGGCGGATGCGGCGGTACTCGATAATCAACAGTACCAGCAGTAGGGCCATGATGGCTAGGTAACTCACGACGGCGCCCATCAGGCCGAGCAGGTTGATCAGGATCACCGGGAGCACCACGCTCACGGCGAAACAAATCAGGTAGACCTTGGTGACGTCTCCAGCGTGGCGCAGCACCGTGATGATAGCGTAGATAAAGTCGATGGCCGCGGTGATGCCGCCGGCGACGACCATCAGCAGCGCCAATGTGCGGTAGCGCTCAAAGTTGAGGCCGTACATATAGCTCATGAGGGGAATCCCGGGACCTGCCATAAATGCGGCGCACACGCCGGTGATGACCACGATCAGCGCCATAACGGCAACAATAATCAGGTCAAAGCGACGACGCTTGCGAGGATTAGCCCAAATGCTCGACAAGCGCAGGAGCTGCGGTTTATAGACAAATCCAATGCTCAACAGAATAGCCTGAGCTGGAAAAAACAGGGCATTAAAGTACAGCTGGTATTTGTAGGCCAGTGTTCCTTCCATCACAAACTTTGGCATGCTC
>CALINZ010000316.1 GCA_938045085.1 uncultured Collinsella sp.
ACGTTGCGTGCGGACTTTGCCTCGACGGGCACGATTTCCATACGGTCGGTCTGAAGTAGAAAATCGAGCTCGCCGGTCGTCTTCCAAGACGACGGCGGCACCCAGTAATACGTCTGCAAGCTGTTACCCGAAAATGCTTGCATGACCGAGTTTTCCGCCAGGGCGCCTCGGAAGTCGGAAGATAGCGCTATGGCGGAATCTTCTTTGAGGTCGAGCCAGAGCCTCGGGTTGATGCCGAGTTTGTAGAACATGAGGCCGGTATCGAGAAGATAGACCTTAAAGAAACTTCCATCTTCGTCGTCGAAGGGAACGAGGGGAGGTTCGATGCCTTCGGTCAGGTTGTTGACCGATATGATACCTGCGCCTTCGAGCCAGTCGAGCGGCTCGATAAGCTTGGCGCGACGGCCTCCGCGTTCGACCTCGGAGTACTTGAATTTTTTTGTGGACGATCTCAGCAGCTGGGACGGAATGGAGCGCCAGACCTTGCGTGCCGCCACGCCGCTGATCCCGTTTTCGGGGTCGGTCATATCGGCGGTATAGGTCTCGTTGATTTCGCGCTGCTCGACGCGCGCATCCTCGATGGATAACGTCTTGCGATATGCGTTGACGGCGGCGGGCATGCCGCCCACGATCTGGTATCGATGAAACAGGCTGAGCGCGGCTTGGTGCGCGGCGTAGGTCTCGAGCGTGCCGGCGTGGGTACGAATGGCATCGGCCATCTGCTCCTCATCGAGCGCCCAGAGAAACTCCTCGAACGACATAGGATGCATGGTCTCTTGACGAACGCCGCTGGGAAAAGGCAGCTTACGTTTGCGCGTGGCGACGCCGAGCTGACTGCCGGTCGCGCATATGCGCCAGCCCGAACCCGAAAAAAAGCGAAGCGAGTTGAGCGCCCGTTCGCAGAGCTGCACCTCGTCAAACAGGATGAAGGTGGTTTCTTTGCGAATGGGGGCGCGTTTATAGTCTGAAATCCGCGCCACGATGGTGTCAACGTCGTCGGTGGGACAATCGAACAGCGGAGCGATCAGCTCAAGATCGGTCTGAAAGTCGAGTTTGACAAACGCATCGCCGGCGATTCGCCTGCCGATTTCCTCGGCAGCGTACGTTTTGCCTACGCGTCGCGCACCACGGATGAGGAGGGGGCGTGAGGCGTCCTTTGTCGCCCATGATTCGATAACGGACTCGATTGATCTGCGCATGGGGCCGCCTTTCCAATTTCGTGTACTTCAGATACATAGTTTAGTACGATTTCATGTACTTGAAATACACGAAATAATAGAAAAGCGTGTATCTCAAATACACGAAATTGCACTGCTGAAGCTTCCAGGCGGATAAACATACTCATATTGGGCGGTTTTCACCGGTTACTCGCCACCTTGGGCTATGTTTGCCCCTATGCCCGTATTGAGGGCCGTGCTGATTGACGACGGCGCTCCCAGCGAGCCAGCTTAATCGTCACCAGCGTGAGGGCCCAGGCCACAAGCGAGAACGCGGCACCCACTGCGCCCACGTACGCAATGCCAACGCCGCTTACCACGGCACCGCCCACTGCGGTGCCAAACGAGATGCCGACGTTAAACGCCATGGGCTCAACCGAACTTGCGAGCACCATCGATTTGGGATGGCGGCTGCGAGCCACGTCCATAAAGTGCGTGATGCACGATACCGAGAACAGGTACATGAGCATCGCCAGGCTAAAGACAAAGACCAGCGCGAGCGGCATGGTGCCGCCCACAGCAAACAGCCCGAGCAACGCCGCAGCCTGCAGCACAAACGTCACGAGTAGCGCCTTCATGCCAAAGCGCGCATCGATCCATCCGCCCAGGATGTTCGAGATCAGGCAGAACACGCCGTAGGCCATGAGCGTGGTACTGGCTTCGACCGTGCCCATGCCCAGCACCTGCTCCAGATAAGGCGTCACGTAGCCGTAGAATACGTAGACCGAGCCCACGCCAAACAAGAAGATGAGCATGCCGGTGATGATACTCGGCTCGCGTAGTAGCCCCGCCTGCTCGCGGAAGGTGGCGGGCTCATCGGTCTGCCCGGCGCGAGGCATAAACGCCACGAGCGCGCTACAGATCAAAACGGCAAAGGTCAGCGTGCCGTACATGGCCACGTGCCAATCGAGTGTGTCGGCCACAAACTTGCCAATCGAGGTCACAAAGACCATCGCCACGGAAAACGCGCCGTACACGACCGAGATGGCAAGTGAGGTTTGCTGCGGGGATAGCAGCTCAGGGATGTACGTCACGCCCACGGCGAGCAGCGCACCCGAGACAGAGCCCAGGACAATGCGTGAGATAAACAGCACCTGGAAGTTGGGAGCCAACGCCATGACCAGGTTGCCGAGCACAAAGACGACGCTATAGCACACGAGCAGCTGGTAGCGGCGGAATCGCCCCGTGCTGAGCGCGAGCACCGGCGTCGCGATAGCGTAGACGAGCGCAAACACGCTGATGAGCTGGCCCGCAGTGGCAAGTGATATGCCGAGTTCCGTTGCCAAGTCGCTTTCGATGCCGATGACCACGAACTCGGAGCAGCCGAGCGAGAATCCCAACAGCACGAGCAGCGCCAGGCAGAGCTTGGTGCGCGCGGGGGAGAGCGCGGCGGCGGTTGGCTTACTTTTAGGCGTGGTTGCGGCGGTCAAGGTTGTCACTCCAATGTCGCATGAATAAGCGGGATTCAATCCCTGCAACTCTAGCAGAATGTGACAAAGGAGCAGCGCCTTTGGCGCGTCGCACGGCCGACTGGCTCCCCAAACCGTCACAACATTCGATGAAAATCTCGAAATCGAAGAAAAGCGTCGAATGTTGTGACGGTTTTCGTGTCCGGCGCGGGTGAGCTTCGGTGTCGTCTGGGGGTATAAGACTAGCGAGTGTTTATTTGCGAGGCCTAAGGGGCGCCCCGTATGGATATCGATAACTTTGAATGGTGGTATAGCGAGGGTGAGGCTCCGGACGAGGGGTGGGACGAGCCCGCGCCGCGTGACGTGTCGAGCGACGAGGACGAGACCGGCAACGACGTCGCCGCCGACTCGGACGCCGCCCTCGACCCTGTCGAGCCCCTGACCTTCGAACAAGCTTGGGCCCAAGCCGAGGCAGACGAGGCCAAGGCCGACGCTACGGCCACGCTCGGCGAGCCAGCCGACATGTCCATCTCGCCGGCAAAGACCCCACAGCCGCGCCACACTATCGACCCCGACAGCACGGCATCCTTCAGTATTCTCGACGTGCCCTCGCAGGGCGCTCAGGCGCCCGCACCCACACGTCGCCCCAATCTGTCTCGCGAGGAAGATGCAGGACGTCGCTCTCCGCTTGGCCCCATCCTTATCGCCTTCATGGCCGGCGTTATCGCATGTTCGGTAATTGGAAACGTCTGGAGCCATGTCGAACAACAGCGAAAAGACGCCGCCAAGGTCGAGATGTCTGTCGAGCAATCGCTCGGTCGTACGCGCTCGGTACATGTGTCGGTCGAGGTCAAGGACGGCGCGACGTGGGACACCGCGCGCGGCGACAGCCAAATGCTCATCCACATCGTGGGGCGCACGCTCAAAGGGCAGACGATTGACGAGTATCAATACGTC
>CALINZ010000317.1 GCA_938045085.1 uncultured Collinsella sp.
GTCATGCCGGCCATGGTCTTCTTGACGAACTCGAGGTTGTCCTCGATGGAGTCCAGCTTCTCGCGGACGATCTGCGGCATGTGCTGGCCGCGGATGCCGGCCTCGGCGATGTACTGGTCGGTGAACTCGGCGCGGGCGCCGGGGACCTGGTCGAACACCTCTGCGACGAGGTTCTCGAGATAGAGGACCTCCACGCCCTGGTCCCTCAGGATCTGGGCGAAGGTGTCGTGCTCCTGCTGCGCGACCTCCAGGAACGGGACGTCGTCGAACAGGAGTCGCTCGAGCTCGTCGGGCGGCAGGTTGAGGAGCTCGTCGCCGGGACGGTGCAGGCAGACCTTCCTGAGCTTGCCGATCTCGGAAGGCACGTGCAGACCTTTCGTCATGGCCTCCTACCTTTCTTTCGGGCCCTTGTCAGGGCCGATTCGTTAGCGCCCCTCCGTGTGAGGCGTTATTGCTGACGACATATTTATATCCAAAATCAGCTCATACTTCCACCTTGCCCCCGAACGGTTTTTTATAGGGGGTGAACGGCATACACATATACTTCACGCATGGCACACTTCATCTTAATAAAGCGTATTTACGTGCTTAAACGCGTTTTCAATCCTAGAATCAGATGGAACTTAACTTTGTTAAACCATCCTCAAATTGCATATTTCCACTAAAGCTATGAATAGAATTAGCGGTTCATACCGCGTCTCAACCATTTTCATTTTTATTCAGAAAAAAGTTTGTCCTATTCATTTCTGGTAAATAAATTACCGTTTACCAGACGCTTGATACCGTTCACCGGAAACTCAGTATAAGGCCCAGCGGATACCGACTCGCTTTACGGCCCCATTTGTAACAACTTGACTTCTCGGTATAGAAAAACGGACCCGCTTCACTAGGGAAACGGGTCCGTTTTCGATTATCTTCGGCCAATTTAGATAACGCCCTCGAAGATCATCGGAATCCTAGCGATCAAACTCCGCCAGCGCCTCGCCCAAAAGCCTCAGGCCCTCGCGCAGAACGTCCTCGCTCGCGCAGTAGCCCAGGCGTGCGCCACAGGGAAGCCCAAAGCGGCTGCCGGGTACCAGCAGCACTCCCCTCTCGGACAGCAGGCGCTTGCAGAACTCCTCGTCGTCCTCGGGAATATCCAGCTGGATAAACGAAGTGGACACACCCTGCGGGGCCGTCCAAGAGACGCGGCTCTGCGTATCGATCCAAGCCTGCGCGATATCGCGGTTGCCAAACACGATCTTACGGTTGCGCTCGAGTATCTTATCCTTGTGCTCAAGTACATAAGTTGCCAGCGCATCGTTAAACACGCCGCCGCAGATCATGGTGTAGTCGCGATAGGTGCGGATGCGGTTGGAAACCTCTTCGTCGGCCACGACCCAGCCCACGCGGGCAGCAGGCGTCGAATAGGTCTTGGACACCGAGTTGGTGACAATGGCCTTCTCGTACACGTCGACCATCGACATAAAGGACCCAGTGTTCTCGAGCGGCAGATACACCTCGTCGCACAACACGTAGGCGCCAACCGAGCGGGCGATCTCGGCAATCTGGCCGAGCATATCAGCATCGAGCACCGTACCGATGGGGTTCGATGCGTTGTTAATGCAGATGAGCTTGGTGGTAGGGCGAACCAGGCGCTTGAGCTGTTCGATATCGGGCTTCCAGCCGAGCTCCTCGCGAAGCTCCCAATACTCAACCTCGGCGCCCAGCGTACGCGGGATCTCGTAGAGCGGCGCATAGGTAGGCCACTCGGCGATAACGTGGTCGCCGGGCTCAACGACAGCCATGATGGCGTTGAGGTTGGCACCCGTACAGCCATTGGTCTGCAGAATGTGATCGGGATTGACCTCGCGACGATACAGCTTGGCAACCTCAGCCTTAAACTCCGGCGAACCCTCGATCCAGCCGTAGTTCATCTTCTCGCGGTCCAGGCGCTCGTAGAACGTGGCGCCGTCCTGCTCATCGAGCGCGCGCAGCTCGCCCATGGTGAGCGACGAGATCGTCGACTGGGCGATGTCCCACGTGGCGCTCCTCTCCCAAACGTTGAGCCATTCTTCAACGCCAATCGTCTTGATGTCCATGGCCAAGCTCCTTACAAAAGCAGTCATCCAACCGTGTTGACGTCCCTCATACAAGATTGGGGCGGTGCGAAAACCCGCACCGCCCCAATGGAAGACATCTAATGGCAGCTAGATGTATGTATTGTGACCTGTACGGGTCCTTGAAGACCTTAGAGGTCCTCGCGCCAGAAGGGCATGCTCATGCAGCGCGGGCCGCCGCGGCCGCGGGAGAGCTCGGCGGAGGGCACGACGAGAAGGTCCAGGCCCTCCTTGTACAGCACGTCGTTGGTGACGGTGTTGCGGGCGTAGACGCAGATCTTGCCGGGCTCGACGCACAGGGTGTTGGAGCCGTCGTTCCACTGCTCGCGGGAGGCCGCGATCGGGTCGCCGCCGCCGCAGGGGATCAGCTTGACCTGGTCGACTCCGGTGGCGTCCTCCAGGACGTGCTCGAGGGTGTCCTCGATCAGGCGGATGTTCACGTCGCCCGGGTTCTTGCCGGCGGTCAGCTCGTAGACGCGCAGGGTGCCCATGATGGCGGGGTGGATCGTGAACTTATCGACGTCGATCTGGGTGAAGACCGTGTCGAGGTGCATGAAGGCGCGCGAGACCGGGATGTCGAAGGCCAGGATGCGCTCGACCTTGGAGTCGGAGTTCCAGAAGATGTTCTGGGCCATGACGTCGATCGCGGCGGCCTGGGTGCGCTGGGAGATGCCGACGGCGAGGGTCTTCTCGTTGATGTTCAGCACGTCGCCGCCCTCGGTGTGGAACTGGCAGTCGCGGCGGAAGTACAGCGAGACGTCCTTGTAGTCGGGGTGGTACTTGAAGACGTACTTGCCGTACAGGGTCTCGCGGTTGCGGGTGACCGAGTACATGCGGTTGAGGTTGACGCCCTCGCCGACGACCGCGAACGGGTCGCGGGTGAAGTAGAGGTTGGGCATCGGGTCGATGATCAGGTCGGACTCGGACTCGGAGTTGACCAGGGAGTCGAGGGTCGTGGACGCCGTGAGGGGCATGTCGATCTCGGACTTGGTCATGCCGGCCATGGTCTTCTTGACGAACTCGAGGTTGTCCTCGATGGAGTCCA
>CALINZ010000318.1 GCA_938045085.1 uncultured Collinsella sp.
ATAGCGCCGTCAACCCACGTACCGTTTAGCGAGCCCAGGTCCTCAATACGGGCACCCAGACCCTCGCGAATAATGCGCGCATGGCTACGCGACACGGTCATGTCGTTGAGGAAGATGCCGTTTGCGGGATCGCGGCCGATGGTGGTCACGTCGTCCTCGAGCTCAAAGGCGGCACCAGTCTGCGGACCCTTGACGATGGACAGAACGGGGGCGGTGATGCGCACGTTGGCCATGAGGTCGGGAACGGTGACGTCGCTTGAAGGAACGCGGAATACGCAGGTAGCGTCCGCGGTCTTATCATTCTGAGGCATATTGTTAACCATGTTGTCCATGACAACCCCTAACTTATCGCGGACGTGCCGCAAATAATGAACCGTACGTAATCATACCCCAACGAATCAGTCTTCGATTTCGGGGTTCAGAAAGTCGATGTCCTCGTCCTCGGGATGCGCGAGAGCCTGTTTAATGGCCGCTCCGCCCTTAATGGAATAGATGACAGCCGTGAGCATGGAGAAGATCACGCCGCCGTACACAAAGAAGATGCCGAGGGGCACCGAGCTTCCGTTGAGGCCCGGGAAGGCCGTAAGGGTTGAAGGTAAAAGAAGCAGGCCGTCAACAACGGGGAACCCGAGCAGCATGAGCGAGAAGCCGGTCATGAGCAGCGCAGTGGCAATCTTTCCGGGAAAGACGACATCGATGGGGCGACGGTGATAATGACGAACGATAAGCGTGCCGATGCCCAGATAGATGTCGCGGCCAATAATGAGCACGCAGACCCAGATGGGCAGCTCTCCGCGAACCACCAGTCCAAGTACGCCGGTGAACAGCAGCGCACGGTCGCAAATGGGATCCATGACCTTGCCGAGCCACGAGACCGTCTTAGTCATGCGGGCGATCTGGCCGTCCATCCAGTCGGTGGAGGCGGCAACGGCGTAGATTGCGATGGCGATGACACGGTTGTTATCCGTCACAAACAGGTACAGAAATACCAGGGTGAGGATCAGGCGCGTAAAGGTGATGAAATTGGAGATCGTAAAGATCTTATTCGACGGGTAATCGGAAGTGCCGATAAGCTCCTTTTTGATCTTCTTTTTGATGCCCACAGGACTCCCCCGCTGGTTAACGACAAAACTTTCGATACTATACCCGTTCCGGCGATGTCTATCCAGCCAAGCCATAGAGAGTCCAGACATGTGGAGGGCGTCGTAGGCGGCGGGAGATTTCGCATTCGTGTACATCAGCCTCCAAACATGTCGAAAAATGTCGATTTTGGTGGCTGATGTACAGGTTTTTGTTGCGCAGGCGTATCGAGCGGGACAGCCAT